>NZ_ACEP01000034.1 GCF_000173975.1 Anaerobutyricum hallii DSM 3353 | reverse complement strand
ATTAAAATGTCATCTGATGTAGAGATAAGTGTCTGAAATATCTCTGTCGCCTTAATCAACACGGATTTACCTGAACCTGTATGCCCGACAATGATTGCGTGGGGATTCATCAGTAATTTTCTATTGCCAAATATCAGACGTTTTGTTGTCAGGTTTAATCCATAAAAATACCCGCCGGGGTCTAAGATGTCCTGGGCAAAGTATGGCTGCATCGCAACCATCGAGGAAGATAGGAAGAAACGCATATAATCGACCTGCCGTCCGGCAAACGGCAGTGCCGTATTTAATGCTTTTAACTGTGTGTAATCCGCCGTACTGATGACTACACCCTGTGCCTTTCCTGTTTCTTTTAACTGCTCTACCCGTTGTGCTAATGTAGATTCATCTGGTGCAGTTGCTACGAATAAAAAGTTCAGGAAAAATCCTGTCTCATCGTTATCGTTCACTAAATCCATGTATCCTTCAATCTCATCTTTCTTTCTCTGTTTTGCATAAGATGGTCCAGATACGATGATATTTTTCTTTCTTTTTGCTTCTTCTTCCTCGCTGATGGATTTCTCATTGTTCATTGCCGCAGCGATCAGTTTTTCATTGATAACATCTGCCGGTACTGGCGAAAAATCCAGCGTAATAAAAGATGGAAAATCAACATAAGAGAAGCTACGCATCAGTTCATCAGGTTTCAGTGTCCTGCTGTATTTCCAGCCGAACAGTACGGAAACATACTGCGTTTTATCAAATATCATGAAATTGGAATACTGCCTGATCGTCTGCGGCATGACATCATTCTTCCAGTCATGCTTTCCACTCTCATCCAGATAGATATACTGTTCTTCCTCCTTTTTGCCTGGACGGAGTAATGAGTGCAGACATTTCAGACGTTCTTCGCCATTTAAAAGGATTATCTTTCCTCTCCATTTGGCGAACATCTGCTGGATTGTAGTATCCAGAGCATTTAGTAAAATGGTCGCTTCATCTAACGAATTTGCCCGGCACGAAACCGTCAGATAACGTAGCGTTGTTACATTCGGATTAGAATTTTCTAATTTTTCCCTTGTCCATTCCTTTATCCCCCTGTCAATCTGCGGATACACCTTACTGTTCTGCTTTCCACGGATTTTTTTTAGGAATTCATCAATACTCTGAAACTCATTTGCAATCGTGATCTTAAAATCAACACTCATTGATTTCAGCCATGACATAAACTGGTTCAGAAAAATATCTTTTTCGCTTTCATCCTTGTTAATATAGTTAATCTCCTCAAAAACATAACATCTGTCATAAATACTGTTTGTTTTTGAGGGTTCAATCTTTGCTATCCCGTTTTTATACATCCGTTCAATATTTAATGCCTGCCGCACATTCTTCGGGACAGGAACGATGGGAACACTCTTAGAATGAAAAGAGCGGAACTTTCCACTCGCATTGATAACCGCCACGTTGATTCCTCCTTTAATCGAAAAGAGCCAGAAACTTTATTTTCCGGCTCTGTCCTTTTATTATTTCTTTTTTCTCTTTTTCTTTTTTACAGCAGGATGACGCATGGTAAATATCCTGCCTGTCTTCGGAGCTTCTTCCGCCCCATAAGTAAGTTTTTTGGTTGTCCTGTAAAACCGCATCTCTTTCCACATTTCCCATAACGAATGGTTCTGGTACTCGTAAATGCCAAAAAAACATATCGGGAGCATCACAGGAATGGCGATATAACTGCCTGTGATCGGTGAGATTTTCATGAACTTCCACAGTGCTGCTATCGTGCCTGCCGCCATAATAATTCCAATCGCAAATGTGATGATCTGCTTTAGTGTAAAACCTTTCCAGAGGTCGTCTGGAAAGGCTTTTTCAAAATCCTTGTTAATATCAATCTTCATTTCATATCCTCATCATTTGTAATAAAAAGAAATTCTTCTGTTTCCACATCGTTTACATTTCTGAGTTTTCTGATATTGGAACTTTTTCCCTCGTTTCTTTCCTGTTTTTATACTCATCCCTTTATTATAAGAATGACCTAAAGCCGGTAATTCTTTATAACTTAAATAGCTTCCACAGATTTCTTCGTCACCGTAACTCTTAGGGCATCCTTTTCTTGTACAGACAATCTCTTTATGTCCCCCAGAAAGACACGTTGGATGTAAAATCCTCGGTTTTCCCGGTTTATGTCCTAACGCTGGTGTTTTCATTATCGTTTGGAACCATTCTTTTCCGCAGGATTTACACTTTTTATATGACCTTCCCCGGTATTCACAGGTAGGTTTGGTTAACGTTTCCCAGATTATTTTTTTATGGTTACACTTTTTTGCCTTTGCCTGCGTACTGCTCCCCGGTACAAGTACCAGCACTATGAGTACCATTAAAACCACAGCAATATGTCTTTTTGTCTTCATAATCTTTCACTCCTTTTTATCTGTTTTCAAGATCCATCATGGAAAATAATAGCTCCAGCCTCCATATTCATTTTTTAACTTAACTCCGCCGCATTTCAAACAGTCATATCTTGTTCTCTTCTTTCTGGTAAGTTTCCATTTGTGTTTTGTCTTAGGGATCACTTTTTCCAGCAACACTTTTCTGCATCTCACACAAAGTTGTTTTTTCCTTCCTGTATGATTACAGTTTGCTTTTTCTGCAATGATCCACGTTCTGCCTGTATGTTTATGATTACACCCTGCTTTTGCCTGTGCATTTGCAAAAAATACCATAGTCATCATTATAGCCAGTAACACTATAGTTACTTCCTTTTTTAATTTTTCCATAAATTCTCCTTGTATCAAATAGCATGAAGTTTCTCTTTCCAGCTATTTAACATAAATCGTCTCTTTCTTTCCACATCTGCTGCATATACGTGTCTTTTTCGGTTTCTTTTTTATCATACTATCGGTATTTAACTTCCACTTAGTCCAGTGATGTCCAAGAGCTTTCCCTTCCTTATGAGTTGACTTGTACTTACAATTCTTACATGAAGTTACAATCGTTTTTGGTGCAGTACAGGTAGCCTTGTAAGTTTTAGCAATATAGGAATGTCCCAAAGGAGCTATCTTTTCTGTTTTGTAATATTTCCTATATCCATAAATACAATCTGGATTTAAACAATACGTTGCCGTTAATCCCGGTTTTGTGCATGTAGGCATTTTTTCTATTTGTGTGCGTAAGCAGTGTCCTGATTTTTTTATCTTCTTTATCTTTAAGATTTTTCCACAGTTCTTACACTTTTTAACCTTCATGCCTTCATCCGTACAGCTAGGTTTTGATGTTGTGATCCATGTTACACTTTTATGATTACATTTTTTTGCTTTTGCCTGTGTGCTGACTCCCGGTGTAAGTATCAGCATCACAGACAATATTAGGGCTATTGTGATAACTCTTTCTATTTTAGCTGCAAATTTTCCCATGATCTCTCCTTTCCCGTACCGAAATCCGGCACATTTATAACATTTATAATCCCATCGCCTTTGACAGAAATGCATTGGAACCTTTTACGGCTGCAGTTACAAGGATCATAGTAAACAGGCTGTTTAATGCATCCCAGAACCCATCTACCATAGATGTTGCAATGTTTTTTCCGTCAAATAGCGAGATGCCTGCACCGATGAGCTTGAAAGATATGACCATCGTTAAGGCAATCACTACAATCTCAAATGCATTTAACAGGAATGTCCGCATCCATGCATAGAAACTACGCTCTATCTCCTGACCTCCTACAAGTGCAGACATCGCAAAGGGTGCTAATATCATGAGCAGATATAGCTTTATGTACCGGCTGTATACTGTCCATAACATCAAAAAGCTGCAAACGATCGCTGCCAGTATAAAGAGCAAGCCAAATAGCTGATAAAACAATGCTGAGCCAATATCCATATCCTCTACTTTTAAATCCGGGGCATCTATCGTAAAGACTTCTTTCGCCATCGCTGATGAGATAGAAAATATGGTTGTCATTATATTTAAGATATTGAGATACAAGACATTTGCCACGACCACCTTGATCATTGCTTCGATGACCATCTCCAGTGTGATGTTCTGATGCAGGTTACTCACAGCTTTCAAAAAGGCTATCATAAAAAATAAATTTAGAGCAGAGAGTCCGATCCCCTCTGCCCACGGATACAGGTTTTCTTTGACAAATGCCCATGTTCCTGTAGAAAACTTTTGTGGCGTACTGCAGACCAGCTTTATGATCAGCTTCATGCTGGAGTTCCAGATTGCTGCCGCAATCTTTATTGTCGGACCAGAGAGAAAGTCAAACAGCCATTCCGGCATAAATCATCCCTCCTGTCCTTATTTTAAAGATGCACTGATAACAGTAACGATCTGCGGGGCAAGGCAGGCAACTAATCCAGATGCGATACGTTTAAATGCCATCGACTGCATTGTTCCATCCTGAGAGTTTAAAGCCGTTGCCCATTCAAACACTCCCCATAACAGTAATAACTGTCCAATACTGCTCACAATCGCTGCTACGATCTCATACAGCGAATTAAATCCTGATGTGATCACTGAGGTTCCTGCTGCTTTTGCCGCATACACAGGCACATACATACTGAAATAACAATATGCAGTAAAAAAAGCCGGGACAGCTCTCTTTACTGTCCTGACTCCTTTTTCTCTCATTGCTCCTATGAAGTTTTTTACTCTGTTCATTTGCCTAGTCCTCCCCGATGTGATTTGTAAAAATAATGATCAAGATGATACCGACGGATATTACGATCTCTAACAGTGTCGCTAACAGACCCGTCCAAGCCTGCATTCCTGCTGGTAACAGTCTGGGCAGGATAGCCCTTGCCGCCAGATTTGCCACCAGCCCAACAATAAATGCGATCAGGATGATAATATATTTCTTCCAGTTATTTCTTCTCACTTATGATTCCTCCTTTAAAGGCAGCAGGCGTTTCTTTGCTGCTTCTTTTCCTATAATATCTGTAAACAGACGCTCTGTCTGTTCTGTACCATCTCCGGCATATTTATATAATGCCGTTTCGTAATCCTTATACCTGCTCGTATACAGGTAGGATATTGCCGCCTTAAACCTTTTCTTATTTTTCCTATTACGGCTCTTTTTCACCGCCAGATGAAGCATTCCCTCGATTGAATCTGCTGCTTTATAACAATTAAATAATAAGTGTATTGTCTCCTCATCATATACTGTCCTCGGTAATTTTTTTAGATATGCCGGCTTTGACCTGATGATAAAAAACCGAATAGCAACCACACCTATTATTAATACTATCAAAACTGCTTCTGCAATAAGCATCGGTTTCGGAACATTCTCTACTGCCAGTATAAAATTTTTCATTCTTCTTCTCCTGTATCTGTATCAAAATAAGTATCAAGGAGACGGTCTAAATATCTTAAAAGTTCTTCGGCTGTCTGGTCTTTATCAAAATCTCCTTCGGCTGTAACTGTGTTATCTGATGTATCATATTTAAATGTAAGGTCATTCTGACTACTATTCCAGCTACGGATTAACCGGCGTAACTTACGGTTGTTATTTCCAATAGATTTCTTAATATCAAACCAGCCTTCTTCTGCAAAAACAACTGTTACTACAATCTGGGAAATAGCAATGTTGACCATATCACCCTGTTTTGCATGGCGGAGCTGGATAACTCCGCCTACTTCCTGTTCCTGCAGATAATTATAAAATCCTTCGGCTGTCAGCGGGGTATCCATCTCTATCGCTTCCTTCAGGTTTTCTTCTTCCTTTGCATACACAGATTCTTCTTCCGGGACTACTTCTACCTCTTCCACTTCCTCTACAGCTTCTTCCGCCCCTGATATTCTTTCTTCTACAGGTTCTTCCGCCTTACCGGGAACATCCTCTTTCTTCTCTGGAATGCTTTCATCCTCTACCCCCATCAGCTTTTTCCAAAGCTGTGCTTTTTCTTTATTCAGGGTATCAATCTGTGAGACAAACCCACTCTCTTTTTCTTCCCATTCGTCAGCTTTATCTTCCCATTTTTCAATCTCCTCCTTAAGTTTCTGGATTTCCTGTGCTTGTTCTTTTATCTTCTGTTCTTTTTCTTCTAAGACAACCGGGTCAAAGTTATCAGAAGAATATCCTAAGTCAGCCAGTTTATCTTCCAGTTCCCGGCTAAGCCTCTGCTGCTTTAATTTTTCATTGCGAATTTCTTCTCTAAGAATGGAAGTATCAAGTAAGGACTGCTGTTCGTCTGCTTCTAACTCCAACCTTTTTTTCTGCAGATACTTTTCCATTTCCTGCGTTTCCCGCTGTCTTTCTTCGAGCATCTGCATCTTTTCTTCTATCTCTTTTTCCTGCTGTCTTACATTTTCTTCACGATTGTTAAACTGCTCCTCCTGTTTCTTTAAGCTGTTTTCTTTCTGTTTTACAGCTTCTTCACGCATACGGTTTCTTTCTTCCATTTTTTTGTATTCCGCATCACGCTCTGCAAAAATCTTTTCCATCTTTTCAAACAAAGGGTCTGTATTTCTGTTTAATAATTCACTCATCTTATTATGTACCGAAATTCGGCACATCCTCCTTCCTTAAAATTTATCTCTATATTTATCTGGTCTGGTATATCTGCTTCTTCCTACTCCTAAAAGCGGCGCAAAGATAAAAGGCAAAAACATGATTCCTACTGTATAACCAAATCCATGTCCAAATGCTCTGCTTAAACTATAATAAAGCGTTACCGTCAATCCAAATGCTATGCTTGGTAGTACAAACTGCAGCGTATCTAAAAGGACACCTGCATTTAATGTTACAGATACTACTTCGTACAAAAAAAGGCAGAGCCATTTGAAAAGACAGATGGAAGGTTTCCATGCTATCTTAAATAACAGATATTCATTATAAAATGGGATCAGCACTTTCCATCCTTTTTCACCAGCTTTGCAAAAAATTCCCCAATAGCCGATGACTGTTAATATCAGTAAACATACTGCCATCAGGAATAAAATGATCAGGATTGCATAATCTTCCATATCTCCTCCATCAAATAGGGAAAGCCTGTTGGCTCTCCCCTATTTACTCTTGTTTAAAATTTTCTTTTAAATGTGCCGAAATTCGGCACGTTATTTTTTACTTAATAGTAATTACCCATTTATGGACATCACCTTTTATCCATCCTCGGAGAGTTTTTTTCACAGTACAGCTAATAGTGACCGTTCCTTTTTTCTTCACAGTCACCTTATGAAAACCTTCTTCATCTCCTTTCGTGGATACTGTTGCTATTTTAGAATTACTGCTTTTCCAATCCTTTGTTTCAGGATGCATTGCTGCTACACTTGGACCAACCCATAATTTTTCTTTTTTCTTCATAGTAATATAATTGGTTCTTGTAACCGGCTTTCTTGTAGTGCTTTTCTTTGCCGGTTTCTTTTTGCTCTTAGCTTCTACAGTAATACTGCCTGCTGGATTTTTTAATGATGCCGCAGATGGACTTACAAGCATCATTGCAAACAGTAAAAATAATATCGCCAAATTCAAACGGAGTATCTTTTCCATAATTCCCCTCCTACAAAAAGAGAGAGCCGGCAGGCTCTCCCTCATTCTTTGTTTACAGATTTAGAATTTTTCTAAAGTCATTGGTTTCTTTTTCGCATTCCGTCTCTTTTTAATAAGAATAGCTGCGGCTGCTAAGAGTGCGGCTGCGATACCTGCAAATAATCCTGCATGTGTGCTTAAACCTGTCTTAACACCTTTCGGTGAGCTGTTGCCAGATACACCCTTTCGGTTGATTATCTTCTTGATAACTTTCTCGATTGGATTTTTCGGTACTTTTACCTTGACTACTGCCTCTTTTTCTGGTGTCTGGTCTGAAATGATGGTTGCCTTGTTCGGAATCTTCTTACCTACTAATTTCTCACTGTTGATCACAGCATCAAATGTGATCGTAGATTTTTCGGAAAGTTCCGGATAGACTACTTTAAATCCTTTCTTTGTGCGGATAAGATAGATACTGTTTGTATCCGATGTCATTGTATCCTGCTCTGGTACTGTGTTTCCATCTACTTTGATCGAATCATAGTCAATATCTACACCGTCAGGAAGGTCTTTATCTTCTACAACAGCATTTGTCAATTTACCATCCTTTGTTGTCTGTTCTGCAACGATCGTATAATGGATTGTCTCCCCTACATCATAAACAGCGGAATCTGCCCTCTTTTCGATATAGCTGTCTGGCGTACCTACCTTTACGGTCTTAATATCCGTAGCCCAGTTTGACAGTGGATGTTTCGTTGTATTTGTTTCCTTGAAATCCTCATTCCAGAGGTCATCTGGAATATTTCCATCTTCGTTTAAATCTTTATCAGTTGTTTCTTTAATCTCTGCCGTATTTAAGATAACATCTTCTGATGTTGCCTTTTCATCCACAGTGACAGCAAAAGAAAGCGTCTGCGTACTTCCTGCACGAAGGGTATCAATGATATAAGTGATATACTGTTTTCCATTGATTTCCATAATCTTGCCATCATTAGAAGCTGAACCATCTACATAATTGCTAAGTTCTGGAATGGCATCCCTTACGAGAACATTCTTCAAGGTTGTTTCAGAATCATTATGAACGTCAATGTAATAGATAATCTGTCCACCCTGTTTTACGACTGTTCCAGATGCCGGGTTTGATGTTTTCCTTGCAGAGATATTCTGTGTTACCTTTGTAACTGGAACGTCAAGTTCAATTTCTGCATAAGCGTTATCTGCCTTTGCCTTTACAATATTAGTGATAGAATCTTTATTCAGGTCAGAAAGAACCTCAGCGTCATAAGTAACTTCTAACTTATCTTTTACTGTAAGATTTTTTCCTGTCTCGATTGTAAAGGAAGTATCATCGGATTTTACAGAAACCGGTGTAAACTCATTGCCGTTGTAGTAGACCTTGATCGTATCGCCTTTGATTCTTTCTTTTTCGGAATCTTCATCTTTTAAGGCATCCTTGATCACTACATTTACTGCAGTTCTGTCCTCTCTTGTCTGTGTTACAGTTAAGTGATATTTTGCAGTCTCACCTTTCTGGTAAGAATCTTTATCACTTTCTTTTTCTGTTTTGATGACTGGAGTTTTTAAATAAACGATTTCATCATCTTTTACTTCGTCTGTATTAGAACCTTTTGCAGTCGCAACATTTACAAACTGATTTGTGTCAGCAGGCTCTTTATTTATCTTCGCTTCATAAGTTACCGTGAATTTTGTATGGGTAATCGGTGCATCCCACTCTTCCTGAGTCAAGCCTTCCTTATTCTTCCAGTGAACTTTATCATCAATCTCTGCTAATTTCTTAAATGGAGATTCTCCATCATAGCGTAAGTTCATTCCTGTTGTAATCTTAAAAGAAGTATCATCCTGTGTCTCAAGATAAGGTTTCTCAGCATCTTTTCCAGCTTTTTTACCAAGGTCATATACTGCCCCTGTCTCATCCTTTAATCGGATAGTGCCTTCAACGATAGTCTCACCCGGAGTCTGTAACTGGTCAGTGATGACAATATCTCTTGCTAATGTACCTTCATGTACATTTGTAACAACGAGAGTATATTTTACTGTTTCTCCTACATTGTATTCCTTCTTTTCTACGGACTTTTTAATGTTTAAGTGTGGGGTATTTACCCATACACGCTCTAAGTCATCTGGAGGATTATCCTTATCCTTTAACATTAAGGTAGCTGTAACATATGCCCGGTTTTCAATCACTTCCCCGTTCACACAAGTAAGTTTCTTATCTGCATTTGCTTTTTCCAGACAGTCTGCCCACTGGTCTGTGATGGAATCGTAGGTGGACTTTTCTTTTGCCGTACAGGTCAGTTTGATTGTTGCAGCTTCCCCACGGTACAGTTTCGGGATTGTGATAACAAATCCTTTCTCTGTGTATTCTATCTTTGCATCCTTACTGATGTCCCTATCCTCTGGTGCCCCGGATTTTTCTTTATCAAAGGTGCTGCTGATGGTGATAGAATCTTTATCCGGGAGCATTGCCTTTGGAAGACTTTCATCGGTAACAACAACATTATCTGCGATACTGTTACTGTTAGTATCACCGACATTGATTGTGTAATCTACTTTATCTCCAACCTGCCATTCATATTTACTGCTTTCCTTTTTGATTGTAGGGTCGGCTGTCTCTACGGCTGTCTCTACTTTATCTGTAGTACGGTCTTTTACGCCAGTCTGTCCCTCATATTTTATCTGGGAATCAATATGGCTCTTTGCCTGATTTAAGAACGCATAGACGTACTCATTGTCCTTGCTCTTTACCAGGTCAGTAAATCCAGATAATTTCTGCAGGTCGGATACCTTCTGCAGATGTGCCATTTTCTTTCCGCCAATCTCAAGGTGTCCAAGATTTTCATCTTTTAACGTCTTTGCATCGGCTGAAATCTTTACAGGGAAAGAAACGACAATCTTATTACCAGATTTTCCGCCATAGAACTCATCAGAAGAAAGCACATCTGATTTTGCTGTGAGCGTAAGGCTGTTATCCTCCCCTTTTGTTATGTCAAATTTATCGGTATAATCCTTGTCCCCTGCTTTGATTGTAATGTCTTTTACATCATAAGAAAGACAGGAATCTACTGCATCTGTGATAGTAAAGGATTTGTAATGGAATAACTCTACCGTATGTGCCGGGATTTCCTGTGCTAAAGTATAGAGCCACTGATTTGTTACATCTGTGACACGGTTATGGCTTCCTGGTGTTTTTTCTCCATCCTGTTTTACTGTCGCATCCCAGTTCAGGTCATCACTATCCGATACTTTTTTCACTGGGTCTTTGATAGATGGTACAGGAGAATCCGTTGTTGTAGGTGGTGGGGTTACCTTCTTATCGACATCCCATGTACCCTGATTATCGGCTTTTGTTGTTGTAACTGTTGTCTCATTTTTAATCTTAATGTCTGTCTCTGTCTTTTTATCGTTCTCCACAAGGTGTCCATGCGCCCGGAGTGTCTCAATCGAAACTTTCTTTGCATCAATGTGTGTTTTTACAACCATCTTTACGGTCGTTCCTGCATTATTCCCGTAAAAATCTTTGTTATTTAGTAAATCAGAAGATGCTGCATATTCTAAATAATTTTCCTTACTTGCAGAAGTTGGGGTGAAATTATTCGTGACATCTTTATCTCCTGCATAGATCTTAACAGAATCAATCGTCAGACAGGAATCAATATCATCCTTGATTACAACCTTGGAATACTTTGCGGTAGAAGGCATGTTCTTTTCAATTTCCTTAGAAACGGTATATGTAAATGTCTCATCCGCATTTGTAAGAGTATTGTTCAGGACATTCTTCTCGTCCTCATCGGAAACGGTCTTCTTCGGGTCTGGATCAGGATTGTCCGGATCACCGATAGGGACTTTTGACCAAACGGTGGAAGTGTTCTGTGAAGCAGAGCCATAATCTCCGTCTGTTATATCGTACATCTTATTTTTACTGTCGTATGTCAGCTTCTTCAGATATTTCATGCTCCTTTTAGCTGCATTTGGAATCAAACGGTATTTGTTATCTGAAGTACGCTCATGCCCAAGCCAGCTATATGACGCATCTTTAATCTTTACTTTAAATGTAATAGTTACTTTTTTTCCATAAAAAGCTGTATTACTTAATGCATCCGTTTTGGCACTAAATTTGAGATGTTGTCCACTCGAAGAATCTGTAAACTTACTTGTAAAATCTTGCCCACCTACATTTACTTGCAAAGAATTTGATACATAGCTAAGTCCATCATCTATAGTATCTTCCCATACATAAGAGGATACTGCTGTTTGACTCTGATTTCTTAATTTCTCTAACGTATCAGAAGCATAGTCTGGAATACTATCTTCATAACGGTATGAATATGTATCACCTAATTCATAATTTACTGCAGATGTTTTTTCATTACTAATCCATGAACTTCCATTCTGAATTAATTTTTTTGGTGTATCTGGATTTTGATTTTCTTCAAAAGAATTCATTGCCCATGGGGCTAAATCAAAATAGGCAATCGCTGTATGACCTGTCCATCCGTATTTGATAGACATATCGGTCATATTTTTTACATAAAGTGAGATACATGTTTTATTAAATGTATCTTTTCCCATATCTGAAGAAGCATTCTGGTCTTTAATTGCTTTGTATGTCCATCCGTCTGGTTCACACCATGTATTTCCATCGCTACCTCCAATATAAGATGTATTTACGATATTTTCCATTCCATCAGTGATGGTTACATACTGATTCTGATCAATATCCTGGAATGTAGCAAATCCAGTAAATGGAGCTTTTGTATTCGTCCCATTATATAAAAACGTATATTTAAATTTTACCCATTTAAAACCAGAGAACATGACAACTCCCGTTTTCTTATAAGAAAAACCAATAGCATATCCAAGATGTGCTGAATTGTTATCATGCCCGAACATATCACCATTTGATGGTAATGGTTTGGATTCGTCGTTCTGTGTTTTCCAATCGGTCACTTCTATTTTTAAATCAACCGACTTTCCATTTGCTGTCGTAACATTTTTATACTTTACCCAAAAATCAGATGGGTCATGATTTTTTGCGTAGGCGGCAAAACCACGCCATTTCTGACCAGCATCGGAGTTACCTGCTGCTACCTGCTGAGCATTGAAACTCTTATTTGGTTCTTCGCCATTACTATCACTATCTGCCATAAAATTTGGAACATCTACCTGACTTTTGGATACTGCCCTGTCAAAGTTATTGGCAAACTCCAACCCCATCTTTGATTTTGGACTAATATATGCTCCTTCTAAGCCAGAAGCTGCCATTACGCCCAAGGAAAACACTCCTGTCACTGCCATTGCTGCTGCAAACAGAAAGACCATTCCCTTTTTTAATATCATTTTTATCTTCATAGCTTCTCTCCTTTATCTTCTTATTTTATTTATAAGGCTCTGTTCGTTTATGGTGGTCCTCGTATCACAGTACATTTCTTCCTTTCTCTGTTTAAAAATGGGTACAAAAAAAGGACATTCTTTCGAATATCCTTTTCCGTACTCAATTTTCTATTTTTTAATAGTTACTTTTTTTCCAACACCTTTTACTCTAAAAAGTCTCTTATAAGCTTTTAACTGTTTCTTTGGAACTTTAATTACTGCTTTTTTATTAAGTCCTTTAAATGCCTGTTTTCCAACTCGACTACCAGTTAACTTGGAAGTTTTTACTTTAATTGTCTGTAACTTAGAACATCCATAAAATGCTCTTTTTCCAATGCTGTTAACATTTATACCTATCGTTACTTTCTTTAATTTTTTACAATTCTTAAAAGCATTCGCTGCAATTCCTGTTACTTTATATCTTTTTCCGTTAAGCTTTATCGAAGATGGAATAGTTACAGAAATAATATTTTTCTTAACAGGTTTTACATACTGGACTGTCCTTTTAGATTTTGAAATAATCTTGTAATAGCTTCCTTTTAATTTCTTTGTCTTTACTGTGCTTTTTTTACTTCCTGGTCTTGTAATCTTATTTGTTTTCATATTTTTCGACCATGTAATCCGACCATTTTTTACTTCAAGAGCATATCCGCCGGCATAACAGTTTCCCGTATATTCTTTAGGAATATCTGATTTAGATTTCCAATTCGGAAGATATAAAAGTGTATCTGTATCCATTCCAATTACATCAGAAACAACATATTTTTTAGTTGCCTGCAAACTTCCTACTTTAACTGTCACTGTGGCAATCCCATTTTTCTTTGCTGTAATATTCCCATTAGAGTCTACGGATACTACAGATGAATCAGAACTACTCCACGAAGCACCTGTATTTGATAGTTTACATTTAAAACGACAAAGTTCATTATGAACTTTACCAAATATTACTGGATGTTGCCATACACCTGGATGAGCCTTCCTTTTCTCTCCTTTTTTAATCACATCATAAGTATACTTTGGAGTTAAACAATTTTCATTAGCATCTACAATTAAATAGGTATTCGATGAATCAATATACAAATCCATCTGAGTCCGAACAGTTTTTCCATTATTTACATATGGATTGTAATTTGTATCATCATGTCCAACTTCATTACTGATAAAACAATATGTTACATTACAAAAACCGCCATAGTTAAGTTCTCTTGGTATTCCCTGTGGTGCATCTGTAGCAACAACACCTATCCCTATTTTAGAAGTAATATCACTCTCTTTATAAAGGAAAGTACCTACTTTTTTGATATGATTTAATATTTTTTCTTTTCCATTTCTAGTTTCTTTCCATAAATTATCGCTGTATTCATCATAACCATCTATATCGTCTATTTCCATAGCATCTTTTCTTACATATACATTATTATAGATTTCAGGATTACTTGCTGATGCATCGCCTCCCTGTTTTTGCAGTGCTATGTCCATCGCTACTTCTGTAAAATTGGCATCCATTTTTAAATCTGATAAACCGTTATTTCTTCTCTGCCTATTAATCTCCTGAAGAACTTGCTCCGCAATCCCATAAAATTTTTTTACATCAACTTTTGCTTTCACCGTTGCGGCATTTGCATGAATTGTTCCCAGTCCCATTAAACATACAAAAGCAAGTAATGTCAGTAACAAATGCCCTTTCTTCATCGTTTTTTCTCTCATAACTTCCTCCTGTTCCGTACCGAATTTCGGCACATTTATAAGTAGATTTGCCGGAGATTTTCGGTATATTTATCTATCATATCACTCCATCTCCAACTTTTATGTTTAGCTTTAATATATCATATTATTTTTCACTATTCCAGTGTTCCAGTCTGCTTTTTTCAGAATCTTTTTTACGTTTGTGTGTACCGAATTTCGGCACATATTCCTGACAAAATCCTATAGTACACCATGTCAAATCTATACAGAAGATTAACACGACACACCCATATAGCCAATGCTTAATTTTCCACAGATCATAAAAATAAGTACACAATATATATAACAACAAAAATATCTGTAAATGATAAAGACTCCTTCTCTGTTCACTATTCTTTATCGTTAAAAGAATCGGTGATATACTGACCAGAATACTGACCGTTATAATTAGTCCTCTTTTTAATGACAGACCTTCACATATTACATCTGTTTTTATATTCTCGATCGCTGGCATTAATGTCATGATAGAAAATCGAAATAATTGAAATGCAGCACTCATTCCTATCCCGATGGATACTAATATTCTGTCTGTTATTTGTACAATGTCCATGTCATCACCTCTACTTATATTTAATCTGTGCTGAATTTCGGTACAAAAAAAGCAGAAGGATAATATATCCTTTCTGCTTTTCTTTCTTCCATATCTAATTGCTAATTCTATTATAACTCAGTTCTTTTTACTTTTCTGCATACACTTACTGACTCCTATTTTTCGCAAAAGAAAAATTTACATTAAACCTGACAGACTGACAGATTTATTTTATAAAATCATAAATACTTGTAATCTCAACTTTATATGTATGACCATACTCACCAAACATATTAATCAGAATATCCTACAGACTATTTCTAGTAATTTACTTTATTTTTCCATACACTTTTTGATAATCACATGCTGCCGCAATAAAAAAATTCAGCAATATCAATATTATGACTACTAAAATTAAAAATTCCCAATGGGTAAATGCCACACACCGTTTACATATTTCCATATAAAAAGAAAGGGACTTTCGTATGGAATAATCCGCAAATTCTATCAAGTTCTTCCTCTCCGTTACATATCTATAAAATACTAAAGCAATGTTTCCTAATAATACACCAAAAAAACTTTCTGTAAAATTATTTTTCAAAAAATATTTCCATATTATTATTTTTTCCATTCCTAACTGATACAGTGTCTGGTACCTTCTTATTTTTTGTTTCTCAATTGACAAACCTATTCCTAAACGAATAAGTAGTAAAAATAATAATCCAATCACAGTTAATACAAATGTCATTATAACTTTTAATATGAGATTGTTTAGTTGTTCTTCTCTCTCTACCCGATTATTTTCAAAATAAAGAGAAGTATTTACTTTTGATAATTCAATATCTGTCTGATATGGAATTGTTCCTTTTTGTACACCAACAGTTACATAACAAGGTGAATATTTTCCACAAATACTTCGATATGTACTCTCATTACACAATACACCATATGTTACCATTGGGTTTAATGAAGCAGGCATTTCATCTTTAAAACAATGGATAACACCAACAATATTTAAAATTTTTTCCCCTTCCTTTGTATTTATTGTGACTGTATCTCCCTCTTTTATCATCCTTTCTTGTATATTTTCCCCATTTTTTTGTGTTGAAGAGTCCAGATCAAGATCTACCTGTAACATTTCTTTCTCTGTTTTTATATAATCCGGAATATATAAAATAACTTCATTGTTTTTCAACTTTTTCTTTGAACTATGCTCTACTTGTTTTAGATAACTGCCAGTTAGATTATCAGAAACACCAACTAAAGGACCGTATATATAATTATCTAATTGCTGTTTTTGTGTAAAATCATCCCTCATTCCCTCTTTAACTTTTTTCAAGTATATATCATCTGTTTTCCCGGAAAACATCAGTTTGATATTAGAAGATATTGCAACTGACTCTACTTTTCCAACTCCATATACCCCTTTTATTAAACTTAATTGTTCCTCTGTCATTGTATCCTCAGACCCAATATGTCCCATAAGTCTTCCAAAGGTATAATCATCCGGATAATTTATGCTGGAAAATCGATAAGACCTATATGCTTCCCATGTCTGATACACTGTCAAAAGCATGAAAGCAGATAATACTGTTACAAGCATCACTGATAAAATTTTCTCTTTTCTCTGGAATATATTTAAGATTTTAAAAAGATTTTTTTTATTTAATTTTCTCCTTCTTTTTACTATCTTATATTCGGTCTGTTGCTGTAATTTTCCACGAAGGGGAAGCTTTAGTAAACGAATAATACTTATAAAAAATACGAATAAAATTACCAATGTAAACAATACTATTAATCCTAGAATATTAATCCAGGATAAACGAAGATACAGTTGATAATTTCCATATTTATTTATTATTGTAACCAAAACACTCGGCAATGCAACTCCAAAAAATATACCTGCTATACCAGGGAATAACATTACCTCTTTCTTTTTCTTAATATATATCTGAAAAATCTGTGCTTTTGTTGCACCTAATATTCTCATGATCAGCAAATTTTCTGTTTGATTCTTTAGATCAATATAAAGTAGCAAAAATATTGTGATACAACCTATTCCTAAAATAAAAAATTGCAACATATTTCTTTCTAATATAAACAGCTTGCCTCCAGAATATTCTCCATAAACATAGTCATTCTTCACAAATTCTCCCCTTTGACAAAGAACTTGCAGGGCATCTGCTTCTTCCTTATACTTTTCTTTTAACGAAATAAAAATATGTTTTGTTATGGTACCGTTTTTATTGGTGCCAATAGATTTTCTTTTTGTGATAAAAAAAGAAGGAAGTTCATTATTTTGTGTTTTCCAATATGAAGAATAATTTTTTATAACTCCTGTAAGAACAAATTGATATACTCCTATCTGTTCATTACCTTCTTTATCATAAAATAAAATATTCAAGTGAATATTCTGACCTAATTCATAAGAATATCCCAAGCGAGTAAGATAAGATGCCTCTATTGCAATCTCATTTGCATTACGCGGCATATGTCCACTTAGAGTTTTAATATTTCCAAGAGAAAAAAAACTATTATCTGCGCTTCCTATCGCACCAATATTCTCTCCCTCTCTATCTAAAATATCCCCTAAAACTTCTACTTTTCCTACTTTATCAATTGTTGCATTTTTTTCTAGTATCTGTATTTCATCATCTGATGTATGATATGATGCAATATTCCAAGAACCATATAACTTTTTTCTCTGTTCCTCTAAAGTATTTTGATAACTATCTGAATAAATAACTGTAATAAGGCCAAAGAAAAAAACAAAAAATATTACAATAGCTAAAATTCTATTCTGGTATTTAGAGATTTTCATGATTTTTCCCCTTCTAAAGCGGTATCCGAAATAATTTTTCCATCTTCTAAAACAATCATTCTTTGCGAGAGTCTCGCAATTTCTAAATCATGTGTTACCAGAAGAATAGTCTGATCAAAATAACGCTGTGATAACAACATAAGTTCTAACAGCTGTTCACCATTTTTCTTATCCAAATTCCCACTTGGCTCATCTGCAAGCAAAATCGAAGGTTTAAGCGATAATGCTCTTGCAACAGCAACTCGTTGTTGTTCTCCTCCTGAAAGTTCTGTAGCATATTTCCCTTTCTTTTCATATATACCTAATTTTTCCATAACAGTCTGAATAAAGTCTTCATCTGGATCTTTATGGTCAAGGTAAGACGGCAAACATATATTTTCATATACCGTCATTTCTGGAATAAGATTAAAAAATTGAAATACATATCCGATATGTTTCCTACGAAAAATTGTCCTTGATGTATCCTTCATATCAAATAAGTTTGTTCCTTCAATTTGAACCTCTCCAGAAGTTGGTCTTTCTAATCCTCCAATAATATTTAAAAGTGTACTCTTCCCTGAACCACTTTTCCCAACAATTGATACAAATTCTTCTCTGGCAATTGTTAAATCAATACCCTGAATTGCTTTTGTTTCTGCTTCATTCTTTCCATAAGTTTTCTCTAACCCTTTTATTTCTACGATAATGTCTTTCATATTTTCACTTCCACATTTTTTGCAATTTCTTTCAGTTCCTCATAAGATAAAGATCCATAAATCCTACAACAACATTTTCCTGCGTTCCATTCCAGGACTCTTTCACCCTTTTTCATCTTCGTGATTTCCTGTATCTGCTCTTTTTCATTGCCATTGTATTTAATATTCTCTCCATTATAAATAAATTGTGTACCTTGACTTCCGTCTATGTCAATTTTTTTCTTTTCTTCTACTGAAATTAAATCTGTATCCCCCTGTTGAACCTCTACAACAAATCTTTTGTTACCCTCTGCATTACTATAACAATCCTGCTGGCGCATTGGCACAGAAACATATCTAATCTCTGTATATCCTTCCGGTATATCATTAATAGAGATCCATATGTTGCTTTCCTCAGAATTTTCTCTTTCATCCATTATATTTTCTTCTGTTTGCTCACTGCCAGCTGGCATATGACATGCATTAAGCAAAAGCATACTTAGTAAAAGTAAAAATATTCCATGAACTTTCCAACATTTTTTGTGATACATCGCTTTCCCTCCTAATTTTGATTTTATCTTTTTATATCATAACCATCTTACAAGAAAGTGACTCTTTATATTTAATAAATCGTAGTTGCATCCATCTGTGGAAATAAAATTAAAAATTCTGCTCCTCCACATTCCCGATTTGATGCTGTAATTGTACCAAAATGCTGTTTGATTACCTGCTGTGCAATAGATAAGCCTAATCCAGAACTTCCTTCTTTTGTACGATCTCCTAAAAAATAGCGTTCAAATATCTTATTCTCACGTCCAAACATGAAACCCTGTCCATTATCTCTTATTATAATTTTATTCAAATTTTTTTCTATTCCATAAAAGATTTCTATTTTGCCATTTGGCGAATGTTCTATACAATTTTTTAAAATATTTTTCAATACCTCCTGCATCCAAAAAGGATCACATAACCATTTTATTTTTAATTTCCCCTGTACACTTATCTCTATGTTTTTTGGTTCAGCTAATATTTCTATGTCATTTACAACAGTTTCCACTAATATTTCTGCAGAAATTTCTTCAAATTTCATTTGAAATTTTTTACAATCAAATTTCCCCAGATTAATTAAATCTCTTATAGTGTCTGTCATATAATCTATCTGCCCAAGACATTTACCCATTTCCACTGAAAATTTTGAATATCTCATTTCTATTTTTTCACAAATCATTCGCATAACAGATAATGGAGTCTTTAGTTGATGAGAAACATCTTCCATATAATGCATTATCTTTTCATTATATTCTATATGTATCTGTTGTTGTTTATCAATATCTTTTCTGATTTTCTCAATAGATTCTAAAAAATTTTTTGAAAAAAAATGCAGGTTCTTTTTAATCGGAACATGCTTTTTTAAATATAATATAATTTGGAATTCTTCTTTTTGACTCTGCTTTTTTTGCGTTTTTCCTAATATGATCAGTGTAAAAATCATAATTATAGCAGAATAAATATTAAATATCATTAATTTCTGATACGGCAAAAAAATTAAAGTTGCATATGAATTTTCGTATCCTGCTTTTTTCATCAATTGTATGCCATTATAATAAAGATCAGATTTATTTTGACTAGAAAAAATCAAATTAACCAGATTTGCTGATGTCCTGTAATCCATTGCCTTTTCCACTGTTCCAAAAAATATCATATTCTGTCTAGCAACCTCTTTAAATATAAACATTGTATATATTGTCATAAAGATAATGCACATTATTCCAAACACAGAGATAATCCAGAAACCTTCTTTCCCATAGTATTTTTCTCTTTTACTCATTAAATTCTCCTCTCTGCACTAAATGATTCCATCTATACCCAATACCTTTTATTGTTTCAATATAGGAAACTCCATTATAAACTCCCAACTTTTTTCGTAATCTTGAAACATAAACTGATAACGTATTATTTTCAATAAAATGCTCATCCATATCCCATAAACGTTCTAGCAACAATTCCCTTGGCATAATTCTTCCATCGTTTCTTACAAGCATATAACACAAACGGAATTCTGTGTCTTTTATTGAAAGTTCCCGTCCTTTTTTAAAAATCATATTATGGACAACATCAATTACCAAATCTCCACTTCTTATAATTTCTGTTTCTATTTCTTCTGACCATTGCTTTCTTCTTAATTGCGAGAAAATTCGTGAACGCAATACTCTCAAAGAGCATGGTTTAGTTACATAGTCGTCTGCTCCTGCCATTAATCCTGTTACTATATCTTCTTCATTCTCATATGCAGTAAATATAATAATTGGATTTCTATAAAATTGTCGAATTTTTTTACAAAGTAAAAAACCTGAACAATCTGGAAGGCCAATATCTAAAATGCACAGATCATATATCCTTGACTGTAACAATTTTAATGCATCGTCTCCATTGCCTACGACCTCTACTTCAAAATCATTCTCTTTTAAAAATTCAGAAATTTCTTCTGATAACATTATATCATCTTCTATAAAAAGTATCATAATTTTTACTCCTTAGTATAAATTATATATATTTTTTAGAATATCACACTCTAAATTAAAAATCAGTAGATAATTTTATTTATTTTTTCTTCAAGTCACACTAATGTAAGATACTAATGCTATGCTTTTATTATCAATTAATCAATTTCTTATTATACAAGGAGGTATATTTATGAAGAAAACATTATCCCTTATTTTAATCTTAAGTATGTTTCTATGTAGTAATCTTTCTGTTTTTGCTATGGAAACTACTTCTACCACATCGTCTACTTGCAACATATATAATGATGTAGAATCATCAGGTGCTCGAATTGTACATAACTATAAAAAAACAATAACAAAAGTTTACAAATCTCGTTCTTCCATTCCAGATTCTATCAATTATTCAGAATATAATAATTCATTAAAGGGCACTTTTAGTGGCAGATTATATTTAAAATCTATAAAGAAAACTGCTTCTGGATGGCAGGCTACGTTCTCTGGTACTTTAACTGGAAGAATTTAAAATTTCATTATTTTAAATGGATTATTAAAAATCAGGAGAAGACTTCATTTTTTGACATCTTCTCCTTTATATATATATAATAATATTGTTCTCCCACAAACTGGTTCACTATGACTAATCTTATTTAAATGTTATGAATTTCAGTACATTTTTCTTTACGTTTGGTTAATAAATTCTGTATATATTTTATCATCTCTAATTTTTTTTCTTCTCCAATAAGATATTCATATAATTTTTTTCTTTCCTCCTCTGACATACCATCTGTTATCTGATTTACTATATATTTTTGTTTGGAATCCACTGGGAAAAATGTTCTGGCATAATTTTTCATCGTCTTGCGAAATCCTACAACTTCTATAACTCCTTTATCCAATAATTTATTTATTAATAAATGAATAGAACTATCCTTCCATGTCTTTTTTTCTCCTGCAATATTTACAATTTCCGTTGCTGTTAACCCTTTCCCTTCCTCCCACAATATTTCCATAATAGCCATTTCACTTTTTGTCAATCTTTCTCTCATTATACTTTTATCCTCTTTTCTCTTATATTCTATTAAATATATTTATATTATAATTTATTATATAAGAAAAGGCAACAAATCTACATGATTTTGTTGCCTTTTCTTCTTTATATAACAGTTGACACTACATTTTGTACTTGTTATAATATAGTCACCAAACAACCAGCAGGGTGCTTTTAAGCTTCCCATTCTGGGGTTCATATCAGTTAATAAATAAGCTGCCTATTCCGCCAAGAACTAAGGGCAGCTTATTTATTTTTCAAATTCAGAATCGCAACTATCAATAACGCAACCGTTAATATTATATTAAATTCCTCATATGTACTCATAAATATACGCCCCCTTTCTGGTATTCTCCAGAACAGGAGGCAGCTACCCTGCCGGTTATAAAGCAGACCTACATTTTACAATGTTCCTCTGCCTGTCTACTATATCATGTATTTCTTTTTACTTCCACACTATTTTCAGATGATTTGATCCATTTATTTTGATAAAAAGGAGTATCTCTATTGGGGATCAAGATACTCCTTATGCACAACAATGATTGGGGATTTTTGCTGTGCAAATCCCACCTGTGCTTTTGAAGCAACGGACAATGATGCCGGGGAATACACCATCTCCGCAGGCGGGCATAAAAATAGGATACTTCTTCTTTATATTGAAGGTATCCCTCTTAATTTTTCTTATAAATGATTATTTTATAACAGCATTTACTACCAGTCGGTAATCATCCCCTTTTTTCTTTCCGGAACAAGTAGACAGCGTAAGGATCTGTCCATCTTTTTTCGGTTTCTTTTTAATAGGGTAGTAAGCGTTTTTTTCTATCGTCATAGATAACCAATCCAGCCATCTGTTATCCTTCTTGTCCCCTGTGAAATCCGTTAGGTATGTTATACTTTTATCCAGGCAGTCATATACACTATATACTGTATATTTCATTACTTTTTCCGGCTGATACAGATATATCTTGTTATTTTTTTTATAAAAATCTTCTGATTCAAACTCATGAAGCGAACCAAACATAGATCTTGTACGCATATTATGACCATAAAGAATCAAATGCTTGTCCTCAAACGATGTTTCTGGCTGAAGAAAGATGGAACCGGCATAACAGTATTCCCCCTTATAATCTTTATGGAGATATTCATTCCATCTGCTTCCCTGTAAAACAGGATAATCAATCCTAGTTCCCGGAACTTTTATCCATCCAACAATGTCGGGATTTATTTTTTTTAATTTTTCCCAGTCTATGCCGGGAACTTCATCACCTGTTTCCTCTGCTTTTACATCGGATCGCAGGTCTTCTAATATTTTTTGGTTTTTCCATAATGGATATTCTTCCCTGAATGCTGCCCCTATAAAGATCATTGACAGACTGATCAATACGGCAATGGTCAGTAGGTAAAAAAAATCTCTTATCTTTCCCATACTGTATTTTTCTCCTTATTATTTTTTGTGCTGGATTTCAGTACATTTCACAGATCATGAACACACATATAGATTTCCCATTTTGACCATGTATTTATAAAATTCCTCTGTCGGAGCTATTGACATGATCCTTCTGTGTGGTCTATACTGGATTTGCTGAAAAGTTTTCAGCATGATCCAATCTCGCAGACCGTTTCTAAGACGGTCTGTTTTTTTATCCCATCTTATCCATATCAAACCAGATAGATAGATAGATAGGTTATTATATATATTATTTTATATATCTGGCTCTATATATTTTGCAGGTAACTCTTTCGTTTCTGGAAACGTAATCTCTTCGCCTTTAGAATCGTAATTTCTTCGCTTCTGGAACCGTAATCTTTTCGCTCCTGAAAAATATCGGAACACTAAACTACCGTATTCTCCATTTTAAAATCATGCTGTACCTGTGCTTTATAATAAAGCCCTATTGTCAGCGGAGCATTATACAGCGATGCTAACAGGTAATTATCCGGCTTTCGGATCTCTCTTGTATTCCGGTTAAGGCATTCTATGATATACTCTATATGTTGTACATTTAATGTCTTTATCCGGTTCTGCACCTCATTTACTGGGATTTCTTCCCCTGATATTTTATATGTATCCCTGTCTGAGATATAAACATTTGCCATTATCTCTATCATAGCATCTATTATATTTTTATCCGTTTTGTGCCGTTGCATCAGTATTTCATATTCTAACTGATGCCGTATCTTTTTTCTGTAAAACTCTCTCGCATGTCTTTTTTCCAGAATCGTAATTTCTTCGCTTCTGGAATCTCCCCTTTTAGCTTCCTTTCCTGTAACGCTTGTCTCTGCTATAGTTTCTTCTCTTTTATTTCCTTGCATCTTATCCATATGTGAATCCTGCTTCATCTGTTCTTCAGGGACAATCTCTTTTGCACCTTCTTTATGGACAGCCGTAAAGTTCATCACATAAATAATGTCCGGCTTCCCCTGTCCTCTTTTTTTCTTCTCGATCAGTCCAACTTCGGAAAGCTGTTTCATTGCTTTGCTGATCGTACGATCACTGCGTCCCAGTTTTTCTACCAATTGTTTCAAATTGTATGTGATATATAAGCGGCCGGTATCTTTTTCGATCCAGCTATTTTTCCTTGATAATGCCAGCCTGGATAATAATACTCCATATAATATTTTCGCAGTATCACTGATCCCCCTGTACTCCTCTTCCTCCAAAAGCAAAGCCGGGATCTGGTAAAAGCGGAAA
>NZ_ACEP01000035.1 GCF_000173975.1 Anaerobutyricum hallii DSM 3353 | reverse complement strand
TTTGACTAAAGATACTATACCACCATTCGTCTTCAAATTATAACATTAAGCTCAACAATTATAACGCATTGCGTTAATTAAATGGCAAAAAAATAAGTCTTACGACTTATCTTTTTTCACCATTCCCTCCATCTCTGCTCGATATTTAATCAAACGTAACAGATAGTCTGGCAATTGGCGTTTTTCTGCTTCCCAGTCCTGAACCGTACGATATGGTATTCCATAGTAATCACTGAATTCTCTGCGGTTCATTCCCATTTTTTCTCGCAGTTCTTTTATTTCTCTTCCTCTACCCACAACCTCTCTCCATTCAACCACAAAACGCATTGCGTTAATTAATGATACTGTATATATTCCAATCTGTCAACTAAGCTATGTCATTTTCTATACTACTTCACCTCCATCTCCCGAAACTTCTCTGCCGCTCTCCTATATGCCGGCACTTCCGCTCCATACTTTTCTGCCATCCGAACAACTTCATATACCAACCCGTCTATCTCCGACTGTTTTCCTTCCATAACATCTCTTTGCATAGATGTCGTTGCTTCTTTCGGCAAATTAGAAAGGATCTTTAAATTACGTTCTACAAGGTCTTCTTCGAAAGTAATTCCCATTGCGTTAGCTAGTGTAACAATTTCTCGAATTAATGTCTTAAAAAGTTCCCTGGCTTCTCCTTCTCGTTGGAAATCTCCTGCAACAGCATGCAAGTAAAGTCCTGCGGTTCCGATTGGAGACACATAGGAAAACTTAGTCAATGCATCCCGTTTTATATTATCTGACAAAATGCCATCAATTCCACTGTCTTTAAAATCTTGTGCAATCTTTTTCAATAATCTTTCTGCTTTATATTCACCATCCAACTGTCCATTTAATTTCTTCAAATCTTCCTTTTCCCTTACACCGAAAAATACTCTTAATATTTCTCCATGCTGCAATAATACTCCTGCCTGTTTAATATTAGCAGAAACGTAGATACATCCATCCGTCACAAGAACCTTTGGAAGTTTCTCCTGAAGATATGCGCCCGTTCCATAAACATTTAATACCGGAACAACTATCGTATTTTTATGGGAAATGTTTTGAATAAATGGAATACAGGAATCGAGAGAATATTTTTTAACACAAACGAGGATTACATCTGCTTTTTCTCCTTTTGCTTCATAAGATTCCATACTTTCTGCACCGACAGGCATTGTTTCCGTCTCGTTTATCCACATTTTTTCAACAGAAAGTCCCTGCTTTTGCATAGCTTCTAAATGTGCATTTCTTGCGATCAGTGTTACGTCTTTTCCTGCCTTTGTCATGTAGAATCCAAGTATTCCTCCTGTTCCACCTGCTCCGATGATTATGTATTTCATGATTCGCCCTTCTTTCTTAAAATAAAATATTCTATTTCCTATAATACACTATTTTACTATTTAATTCATTAAGCGAACTACAGACGAAGCCAGTGAACTTCATAAGCCATATTTGTGCTTTTAGTCGCGGCGCGTTGAATGTTCGCTCTATTCGCTCGCATCCAACACTTGCTCCGAGACCACAAATATGGCTTATGAAGTTCACTGGCTTCTGTGCTGTGGCTGGAGAAGGTGAATTAAACAGGATGAGGGAATTTGGGGACAGAAGCTGATGTCTTCTGCTTACTCGAGAATAACTGGGAATAGGGGGATGATTTGACTTGACTATATTATATCGGAGCAAGAAATAATCTTCAATTTCCCTTTTCAACCTTTATAACTTCAATTTAAATGCAAAGCATCTGTTCACAATAATTTCAGAGCAAGCAGAAAATTTCTACTCTCTCCCTCAAATCCCCGTAACCACTATTTGATTCAAACAAAATCTAGCCAAAGACAGCCCTCGAAGAGATAAGATATCCTATATTTGTGACCTCGGAGCAAGGTTTAGATGCGAGCGCATAAAGCGAGTATTTAAACCGCCGCGACTAAAGTCACAAATATAGGATATCTTATCTCTTCGAGGGCGTCTGTCTCTTAATGAATTAAATAGTTATTCATCCTTCCATATATCGCTTTCCACCCCAATATTCTTTGCGACAAATCGTTTTCCATCGTTATCTACATAATCCTTCAATGCCCGGTAAACATATTTTCCACCATACAAAATAATCGGGGCATTGGCAAATACAAGGGCAATATTAATCAAGTCGCTGACATACCAGATGTTATCCAGCTCTAGACCTGCTAAAACGCAAAGGGTTCCAAGTGGCACAAAAATTAAAGCGCCTAATGCACGTACAAAGTTTGTAAATGCTTTGCTCTTTGTGATTCTTGTTCCTGCGATAGAAGCAAAGGATACCAGCCCGAGCAATGAGGTAAATGCAAATAGTCCATAACAGATGCAGATAAATAAAGAGACTGCTCCATCTGCGGCTGTTCCTGGAATCATTTCTTTTAAAGAGGAAAGGAATACATCAATTTTTGAATCTTTTAAAACTTCCCAGTTGTAAGCGGAGTTAGTCCAAATATGTGCGCCACATACGATAAATCCGCTTAATGTACAAATAATGATTGTATCAAGGAATACACCGATAGACTGTACAAATCCCTGTTCTACTGGATGATCCTGTTCAGAAATCGCGGCTGACATTGTGATGGTTCCCTGTCCGGCTTCATTTGACAGTAATCCTCGTTTGATTCCCTGTGCTAATACCGTACCGAAGGCTCCACCGAAAATAGCATCCGGTTTAAATGCTCCAATGACTACTGCCTGAATAAATGCAGGGAATAAGTGAATATTTGCAATAAATAATCCAACAATGACAGTGGCATATAAAACAGCCATCACTGGTACCATTCTGTCTGTTACTGCTGTTACTCTTTTGATTCCTCCAAATACTGCGATAGCAATTCCAATGATAAGGATAATGGCCAATGCATAATATAAGGGAGAAGTTCGATCTGTGCTTACTCCAGTAACCGATGCGATTGCCGTTCCTGCTGCTGTAAATACATGGAATGTCTGAATAGGGATACTAAGCATTGCATAAATGATAAACAAAATAGCTAAGGCAATTCCGACACCTTTTTTATTTCCAGCAAGTTTCTGTCCGTAATAAGGCAGACCGCCTACATATTCATCTCCATCTTTTTCTTTAAATATCTGTGCAAGGGTTGCTTCTACGAAGGAGCTTGCCATTCCAAGTAATGCAGAAATCCACATCCAAAACATTGCCCCGGGACCGCCTAAAGAAATAGCTCCGGTTACTCCGATAATATTTCCCGGACCGACACGCATTGCGGCACTTAACATAAATGCGGCTAATGGACTTACTCCAGTAGTATCTTTCTTTTTCTTTGTTAAAACCTGAATACCTCTTTTAAAGTAACGGAACTGAACAAACTTTGTTCTTATGGAAAAATAAATTCCCATTCCAAGTAACAGGTAGATGGCAAATGGAATACTTCCAATAATCGGGATGTTCGCATACCATGAAAAATTCTGTGGAAATGTCCACAAAATATCCCCGATTGGTACGATGTTTGCAAAAAAGGCATTAATTATTTTTAAAGCGTTGGTCAGTGCATGTATTTTTCTTTCCTTTCTTTTTTCGTTCGTGTTTCCTTATTTCTTATTTATTTTGGTAATATTGATACATTTCTTCACCAGATGTCCACCAGACAGAATCAAATTCATCAATATAATCCAACAGTTCTTCTAAAAGACCGATTCTTCCTGGTGCACCAATAGCTGCCGGGTCAAGCTGTAAAACGTAACATAAACCATATTCATAGCATCCGTAAAATTCATCTTTCCAGTTATTAATAACACCCGTATAATTTGCAATTCTTCCCTGTCCCTTTGGAAATGCCGGATGATAATTAAATGCAAAGTATGGCAGATCATAATTATCCCAATGAATTGGAATCTCCAGAAGCGTTTCCCCATTTTCAAGATCTTTCTGATATGGACGGTCATCATCACAGAGATTACTGGAATAATGCATTCCATATTTCTTTGCAATTCGGAGAGTATCTAAGGTAAGTTCCCCTTCTGGCGCACGGAAACCGACAGGAGTAACACCGCATACATTCTGAATTGCCTCTATACCCTTTTTCATTGCTTCTTCCTGCTCTTCTTCTGTCAATAATGCCATATTTTCATGTTTGTAGGCAAGAGAAGCAATCTCATGTCCTTCTTCTTTTATCCTTTTTAATTTATCAGGATACTGTTCTGCAACCCAGCCTGGTGTGAAAAAGGTGGCCTTAATTCCTCTTTCTTTTAATATCGAAAGAATTCGATCTACTCCTCTTGTCATTCCATACTGGCCAAGAGAAAGGGTCTTTGGCATATCTTTGCAGCTTGGATCAATCTGAAGCCAGAATAATTCTGCATTCAGATTAATGGTAAGCATAGCTGCACATTTCTTTCCATCCGGCCACTTCGTTTTTTCTAAATTCATTATATCCTCCTATCTACTTCTCTGACTGCTTTCGATACCAGTCGGCAATCTCCGTTCCTGTTGCTACCCACACATCTTCCTTGGATGTAATATATTTTAACAAATGGTCAAGAATCTGAATCTTTCCTGGACATCCAATCACCTGCGGATGATTCATATAGGAAATACAAAGGCCTTCTCTGTAATGTCCTTTGAATTCTCTCATAAAATTATCTTCCACTAAACGATAACTTGAAATTCTGTCCTGTCCTGCCGGTTCTGCTGGATACATATGATAGGCCATTGCCACATAATCATCCACTTCCCACTTGGTCGGAATCTCTATAAAATCTGTCTCTTCTCCATCAATGACTGTACGATATGGGCGGTCATCGCCTCGCATGGAACTAGAATATCGGAAACCTCTCTCATATAATAATTTTGGAGTATTTTTTGCCCAGTCACCAGAAGGAGTTCGAAAACCAGTTACTTCATGTCCAATTAAATCTTTAAATATTTTTTGCGTTTTTTCTATAATTTCTATCTGTTCTTCTGTTGTCTTTCCGGCAAATCTTTCGTGTGCATAGCCATGGTGTCCTATCTCATGTCCCTGCTCCGCAATTCTTTTAATGACCTCCGGATATCTTTCAGCAGTAAGACCTGGCACAAAAAATGTTGCCTTTACGCCATACTGATCTAACTTCTGAAGAATTCTATCCACACATCTCTTCGGACCATACTGCCCTACCGATAAAGACTTAATGTATTTCTCTCCATTTTTCAGTCCCCTGTTTCCATTCTCCCATGTGGTATCTCCATCCACATCAAAAGTAAACATTACCGCACATTTCTTTCCGTCCGGCCATCTTATATCTCCCATGTTTTTTCCTTTCTTTCTTCTTCTATTTTTTTCTTAACTTTTTCAGTTATATTAGCTCACTTGATTACTTGGTCACCCACTAATTATTAAAAAAATTTACTGGAAACTGTTCCCTCTTCTAAAAGGACTCCATACCTCCTCCTTCAGAAGACAGGACACAATCTCCAACATCTACGATTGCAATGAAATTCAAATCTCATTACTGAAACATATTCATACTTGTAATCAAATGCTCATCCATAAGCTTTCTTGCCTTTTCCACATCCCGCTCCCGTATTGCCTGAATAATCATTCCATGGGATTCTAACTCGGCCTCTGCAGAAGTTGCATCTAATACATCTGTAAACTTCCCGTACATCATATCAAAAATCGCATTCAAAACGATCTCCAAAGTCTGGGTCATAAAAGTACTTCCCGTCTTTGCCGCATACAATCTGTGCAGTTCAAACTCTCCAGAAGTTCTTCCCGTCTCCTCATACTTCTTTCTTAAATGCTGCAGTGCCTCTTCTAGTTCATCAATATCTTTCTCCGATGCGTTCTTTATAATCAGCTCCACCGCCTTTTCCTCTAAGGCCTGTCTTACTTCATAAGCCTCAATCATCGAATAGCACTCCAGATTCTTACTCAGACTGTCATACCGTTTCTCTTTCCCGGAAATTGGGCTTTCTCTCAAAAAACGTCCCTTTCCCTGATGTGATACGATAACACCACGGCTTTCTAATACATGAAATGCCTCTCTTAATACATTCCGACTGACATTCAGCTTCTCAATAAGTTCTCTTTCTGAAGGAAGCTGATCTCCCGGTTCAAAATCCCCCCGGTCAATTAATAAACATAAATCTTCTACAACCTGTTCATATAATAATATGCGTGCCGGTCTTTTTCCTATTTTCATTGTACTCTCCAACTTTTCTAATAATCAGCTTTGTCCATCTTAGCACATTTTATTCAATATGTATACGTTTTTCTGCATTTTTATGCATCACTTTCAAAAAATATTTTCAACTTACTTATCAAAATTATCAAAACTTTTCAAGGCCGCTATTCTCTCTTAAAGTGAAAAATCTGTTTAACTTAACAAGCTCACTGCCACTACTGATAATAATGGTATAGTCACCGCTGACAGCAAGGTTGTAATAACAAATATCTCCGACGCATAATATGCATCTCTGTCATATCGTTGTGCAAACATAATCACGGATGCCCCCGCCGGACATGCCAATGCAATAAATACTGTAAATGCCACCTCAAACTCAAGTGGCAGCAGCCATAAAACAACGAGTCCTGCCAATGGATATACAATAAGCTTTATAAAGCTCAAATAGTATAATCTTTTGTTCTTTAGGCTCTTTAAAATATTTCCCTGTGCGAGATTTGCTCCCGCGACAATCATTCCAAGGGGCGTATTCATTGAAGCAATCATTTCTAATGGATTTTCAATGAACTGCGGCAGGCGAAGTTGAAATAAAAATAGTATGATTCCTATCACAATTGAAAGAATCGCCGGACTTAAAAAGTTTTTCCATGCTCCCTTTAATCCATCGTTATCTCCCATTAAAATAATACCATGTGTCCAAAGTAAAAGATTAAAAACTGTGATATATGCCGTCATATAAAAAACGCCCTTATCTCCAAGGACTCCACTAATTAAAGGAATACCAATAAATCCAGAATTCGAATAAGACACTGCAATCTTCTCCACTGGACTTCGATTCCTATCCCCGTGGCATAGAAACTCCGATGCAACAATCATAAACAAAAACGTAAGAAATGATGCAGCAAACGCCCATATTAAACCTTGCAAAAGTTCTCTGTTAAAATCAATTTGATACGACTGGATAATCAACAGCGGAGAAACCAGCAATAATAATACATTCGAGAGATGTTTTGTACTGACATCATTAATAATCTTTGCTTTATAGATGATTACACCTACAAGTAATATGATGAACATCTCAATAATCTTTTTTAATACGATCAGTGACATAAAAATATCCTTTCTAGCATTTTATAAAAAACAGATAAAATCTCAAATCAGTTCAAAAAATATTTTTCACAAACACACTCTAGCCAACTCCCTGTAAGGTCACAACTGTCTGAGGCCTCCCTCAAATCTTTCTCAAAATAAATTCTGAATTTGCATGGGCAGCCAACAAACAGCTTCCAAAGAGAGCCGATACCCTATATTTGTGGCCTCGGAGCAAAGGTTGGATGTAAGCGGTTAAGCGAACATTCAACCTGCAGCGACTAAAGTCACAAATATAGGGTATCGGCTCTCTTTGGAAGCGTCTCCTTTGCCTGCGGCAAATCAGGAGTTTACAAAATCTTCGTGGTCCATTTGCTCATGTCCCAAACTTCATTCACCACGTCTTTATAGAACTCTGGTTCATGGCAGATGAGTAAGACACTTCCCCGATAATCGAGCAAAGCACGTTTTAATTCATCCTTTGCATCAACGTCAAGATGGTTCGTAGGCTCATCTAACAAAAGTACATTGGTGTCTCTATTGATGAGTTTACAGAGACGGACTTTAGCCTGTTCTCCTCCGCTTAATACACGAACTTTGCTTTCAATATGTTTTGTGGTAAGGCCACATTTTGCAAGGGCGGAACGTACTTCGTACTGGGTAAATCCAGGAAATTCTTCCCAGATTTCTTCGATACAGCTATTGGGATTCTCGCCTTTTACTTCCTGTTCAAAGTAGCCAATCTGAAGATTTTCGCCCTGTTCGCAGCTTCCTGAAAGAGGTGGGATTAGTCCGAGTAAACTTTTTAATAATGTTGTTTTTCCAATTCCGTTTGTTCCAATTAAGGCGATTTTCTGTCCTCTTTCCATATAAAAATCTAAAGGTTTTGATAATGGCTCATCATAACCAATTACAAGTTTCTTTGTTTCAAAGAGCATTTTCCCTGGAGTACGGCCGTAACGGAAATTAAATTCTGGCTTCGGCTTTTCTGCGGCTAATTCGATAAGGTCCATTTTATCAAGTTTTTTCTGACGGGACATTGCCATATTTCTTGTGGAAACGCGAGCTTTATTTCTCGCAACGAAATCTTTTAATTCATTGATTTCCTGCTGTTGACGGCGATATGCCGCTTCAAGCTGTGCTTTCTTTACCGCATAGACTTCCTGGAAATGGTCGTAATCCCCGACATAACGGTTCAGTTCCTGATTCTCCATATGATAAATGATATTTACAACTTCATTTAAAAATGGAATGTCGTGAGATATTAAGATAAATGCGTTTTCATAGTCAAGAAGGTATCTTTTAAGCCAGGCGATATGTTCCTCATCAAGATAATTGGTAGGCTCATCTAACAAAAGAATATCTGGCTTTTCTAATAAAAGCTTTCCCAGAAGTACTTTTGTTCTCTGTCCGCCACTCAAATCTGTAACATCACGGTCTAAACCAAGATCTAAAAGTCCTAATGCTCTTGCAACCTCTTCTACCTTTGCATCAATAGTATAAAAATCATGCAAAGTAAGCTCATCCTGAATCATGCCGAGTTCTTCCATGAGAATTTCCATTTCTTTTTCATCAGCAGTACCGAGCATATCACAAATTTCATTCATTCGCTCTTCTTTTTGTAATAAAGGATCAAAGGCAGATTTTAATGCATCCTGAATCGTCATTCCAGCCTCTAATACTGCATGCTGATCAAGATAACCGACATTTACATTTTTCGCCCACTCTACTTTTCCCTCATCCGGCATCATTTTCCCGGTAACAATGCTCATAAATGTGGACTTTCCTTCGCCATTTGCACCGACAAGACCGATGTGTTCTCCTTTTAACAGTCGAAAAGAAACATCGTTAAATATCGCTCTGTCTCCAAAACCGTGGGTTAAATGCTCTACATTTAAAATACTCATAAATTCTCCTTAAAATTCTATTTATTATCAAATTTACTATAATGACTTTACTATAACAAGACGCTCTCGTCAATCAAACTCTCTCCAACTTTCTAAACTCATCTCAACCAACTGTACTTTCAAACTATAATAAACTAAAGCTTATCCAATTCCTGCTGAATGTAGTATCGGAGTATTTTTGTGCTTGTTTTTGCGAGAAAATTTTTCGTCAGTTGTACACAAATTTTTGAGGCGTACGCGGAACATAGGTTGATGAAATTTATGTGAATCTGACGGAAAATTATCCACAACGGCAGGTGCAAGAGATTACGAGTGCACATTCTACAAAAAAACCTCCCAAAGGATTGCTCCCCTGAGAGGTCGTTGCTGCTGTTTGAAATTTGTAGTTCGGGTAAACGAAATTAACGTTTGCTGAACTGAGGTGCTCTACGAGCTTTCTTGAGACCGTATTTCTTTCTTTCTTTCATACGTGGGTCACGAGTTAAGTATCCAGCTTTCTTTAATGCTGGACGGAATTCTGGGTCAGCTTCAAGTAATGCTCTTGCAATACCGTGTCTGATAGCACCAGCCTGTCCTGTGTATCCGCCACCGTGTACGTTAACTAATACGTCAAATTTATCTGCTGTGGATGTTAATTCTAATGGCTGACGAGCGATTACTTTTAATGTGTCATATCCAAAATATTCATCCATGTCTTTTTTATTGATTGTTACTTTACCTGTTCCTGGTACGAGATATACTCTTGCAACACTGCTTTTTCTTCTACCAGTTCCGTAATATCTTGTAGTAGCCACTTACTTTTCCTCCTTAAATTAATACTAGATTGCTAATTCCTTAGGCTGCTGTGCAGCATGTTTGTGATCAGGTCCAGCGTATACGAAAAGCTTTGTATACATCTGTCTTCCAAGAGGTCCTTTAGGAAGCATACCTTTTACGGCAAGTTCGATAACTTCTTCTGGTTTCTTGTTTAATTTTTCTCTTAATGTTGTTTCTTTCATTCCACCAACATAGTCGCTGTGATGATAGTAAATCTTCTGATCTAACTTCTTACCAGATACTTTGATCTTGTCAGCGTTAACGATGATTACATAGTCACCGCAATCCATATGAGGTGTGAAAATAGGTTTGTTCTTTCCTCTTAAAACACTTGCAACTTCTGATGCAAGACGTCCTAATGTATGTCCTGTAGCATCAACTACATACCAGTCTCTTGTGATGGTAGATGGGCTAGCCATAAAACTTTTCATGAGTAGTTCTCCTCCTGTTTATTCTTTAAAAATCAACGGTTCAGATATGACTTCCTGGCTGTCCGGACCCTCCATCATATCAATCCTGCTATCGCAGGTATATGACAAAATGCATCTCGGGGCTTTTGAGATTACATTTTATATGCATACCACGATTTCATATTATATAACACTCTTTCGTGTGTGTCAATAACCTTTTTCCTACAAAATGTGGGATTTTTTAATTTAATGATCCCAATCGCTATAATGATTATAAATATTCAATTTTCTTTAAAAACAATCCTTTTGCCGGAACGGTTTCTCCTGCCTGTGAGCGGTCGCAAGCCTCAAGGATTTGTTTGACATGTTCTGGGGGATAGACTCCCAGTCCTACTTTTATTAAGGTTCCGCTAATAATGCGGACCATATTGTAGAGAAATCCTTCTCCGGTCACTCGGATGATTACTTTCTTTGAAGGATATTCTCCTTCGGAAAGAGGATGTGCTTCTACTTCGATTCCTGTTACGGTTCTCACTGTTGTCTGTGCCTGTGTTTTTGCGGCACAAAAACTTTTGAAGTCGTGGGTTCCGACAAGATATTGGCTGGCTTCCTGCATTGCCTGTATATTTAGTGGAAAAATGACAAGGTGGGAATAGAGTCTTTCTGTTGGCAGAGGAATCTTCCCATTTTGGATATGATATTCGTATGTTTTTCTTGTATCACAATATCTTGGATGAAAATCACCGGGTACTTGCTCGGATGATACAATTCGGATGTCTTCTGGTAGCTGTGGATTTAATGCAAAACAAAGTTTTTCTGGCGGAATCGTTGTTTCTGAATCAAATACTGCTACATTTCCAAAGGAATGTACTCCTGAATCGGTTCGGCTTGCTCCAATTATGTGTATTTCTTCTTTTAAAAAACGGCTCAATGTTTTATTTAATACTTCTTCTACGGTTATCCCGTTTGGCTGAATCTGCCAGCCACAATAATTGGTTCCATCGTAGGCAACTACTAATTTAAATCGTTTCATAAATCTCATTCTCTCTCTATCTTTAATTTTTAATAAGAACTTTACATCTTAAAATTTGTTTGAAAAATGCTTTCTGCAAGACGTGCGTTACAATTTCATAATTTATTTAGAAAAATCTCTTTAAAATAAAACTGCAAAAAATCATAATTACCACATAAAGCAACATGATTCCATACGCAATATAATCTCGTTTTTCATAAATAAGCGGATGCAGTCTGGTCTTTCCTTCCCCACCATTATAACATCTTGCATCCATCGCCATCGCAAGGTCGGATGCTCTCCTGATTGCCGCAATAAATAAGGGAACTAAAACAGGAATTAACTTTTTCCCCCGCTCTAAAATATTTCCGCTTTCAAAGTCAACGCCTCTTGACATCTGTGCTTTCATGATTTTGTCTAATTCTTCTGTTAAAATCGGGATAAACCGAAGAGCAATGGACATCATCATGGCAATCTCATGTACTGGCACATGCACTTTTTTTAGAAAATGAAACCCTTTTTCAAGTCCATCGGTAAGTTGATTTGGCGTTGTCGTAAATGTCATTACGGATGAACCGATGACCAGATAAACCAACCGTACAACAAGATAGAATGCCATCCATAATCCCTGTTTCGCGATTGTTATCGGCCCAATTTTTACAAGCATATCTCCACTCACACTAATCATATTTATAATTGCTGAAAAACAAATGATAATAAACAGCGGCTTTACTCCCCGAATCATCATAGACACTGGAACTTTAGAAAGCTTTACTATCAAAATAAGAAATGCTGTCGCAATCCCAAGGCTTAATAAACTTTTAGGAAAAAATAATGTAATAACAAAAAGCAATGTTCCTAAAAGTTTTACCCTCGGATCAAGTTTATGAAGAATGGAATCAGCTTTATAATATTGTCCTAATGTCATTTCCCGAATCATAAGCTGCCTCCTGCTATATACGCTGCTAATTCATCTATATTTAATGGAATCCCTACATTTTTTGTTCTTTTTGTTTTTATATACTCTTTTGCTTTTTCATTCGAAGCTTCTATCTTTTTCTCATGCATTTCTGTGCCTTTTTCTTTTGTTTCTTTCTGATTTATTTCTACGTTTTCTTGGGATAACTCTATCGTCTTCTGAGATACTTCCCGATTCTTTTGATTGTATTGCATATCATGAGAAAAAGCATTTTCTAAATCAATATCTGTCTCTTCTAATATTTCTTTTAAATCCAGATAAAATTCTACTGCCTGTGGAACACCTAGTCCCATTTCTGTTAACTCATCTTTTCGTACAAAGACTTCTTCTGTTTTGCCATCCATTTTAAGCTGTCCATTCTCCATCACCAGAACTCTGTCTGCATGATCTGCCACATCGTCCATGTTATGTGAAACCAGTACGATAGTGATTCCTCTCTCTTTATTCAAATGATGTAAGAGGTCAAATAATATCTTTTTACCCGGTGCATCCATACCGGCAACCGGCTCATCTAAAATGAGGTATTCCGGCTCCATCGCAAGAATTCCAGCTAATGCTACTCTCCTTTTTTGTCCACCAGAAAGAGAAAATGGAGACACTTTTTCAAGTTCATTAGAAAGTCCTGCAAGTTGCATCGCATGACGGGCTTTTTCCTCACATTCCTTTTTATCAAAGCCAAGATTCTTCGGACCAAATGCAATATCTTTTAATACATTTTCTTCAAAAAGCTGGTATTCTGGATACTGGAAACAGAGTGCTACCTTCTGTCGAAGCTTTTTTAAATCATATTTCTTCTCCCAGATATTTTCTCCATTGAAGAAATAGTCCCCACTTTTCGGCTGAAAAAGCCCATTAAAATGCTGAATTAAAGTAGACTTTCCTGAACCCGTACGACCTATAATCGCCACAAATTCTCCAGGTTCTATGGCAAGTGAAATATCTTTTATGGCATATTTTTCTTCTCCGGAGTCTTGTTTTTTGTACTGATAACTGATGTTTTTAAGAGTAATTCCTTTTGTTGATTCTGTTTTTTTAGGCTCATCTATATTCTTAGATGCGTCTTCTTTTATATCTGATGTTTCTTTTAATTCATGCGATTTCTTAGATACTTCTGTTTCATCAGCCAAGTTCAGATCACCTAAAGAATTGTCAGCTAATTTTTCATTTCTATCATCTACAGAGATACTATAAGAATCAGATTGTTTTTCAAGACAGTTTCCGTATCGACTGTTTTCCTTAGCTTGACTCTTTACATTACTCTTGCTACTTTCACTTATTGTCTTCCGTTCAGATTTATACTCAGACAAGACTATATTATCAGACTCGTCCTTCTGAAAATGATATTTCAAAAACTCAAGTAACTGTTGCTTTGTGTAAATCTCTTCCGGCACATCCACACTTTTTTTTCTTAAGTCATCTATCAAAGCAACTTCAAATGGCAGTTCCAGATTATTTTCCACTAATTTTTCTGGTATTTTAAATAATGTCTCTGGTGTACCTTTAAGCGTAATCTTACCATGGCTCATTACATATAAATAATCTGCCTGACTGACTTCCTGCAAAAAATGTGTAATATAAATAACGGTAATATTCTTCAAACGTTTTAAATCATAGATAGCTTCCAACAGTTCCTTCCGGCTTTCCGGGTCAATCATTGCTGTCGGTTCATCAAATATAATACATTCCGGTTCCATCGCAAGAACTCCAGATATCGCAATCTTCTGCTTCTGCCCTCCAGAAAGCGCTCCCGGTGATGCTTCTCTATAAGCAGTCATTCCCGTAGAAGCCAATGCTTTCGTAATCCTCATTTCTATCTCTTCCGCTGGAATTCCCATATTTTCCGGGCCAAATGCAACATCTTCCTCCACGATATTTCCTATCAACTGATTATCAGGATTTTGAAATACCAGCCCTGCTGTCTTCCGAATATCCAAAATCTGTTCTTCTTTTGCAGTATCCATTCCACCAACGTAAATAATACCACCCGATGGCTTTAATAATGCTGCAAGCTGCTTCGCAAGCGTAGATTTTCCAGAACCATTATGCCCGAGAATTCCCACAAAATCTCCTTTTTTAATAGAAAGAGAAATATTGTCAATCGCCGTATGTTCTATAACTTCTTCTTTTTCTCCAGAATACATTTTATACTTAAATAAAAGATTTTTAACGTCAATTAAATTCATCTGACTTTTCTCCACTATAATCATTGTTCGTAAAACTGCATCTCACCTTTATCATAAGTTTGACAAAGCTAACAAATATTATAACCCATTTTCTCTCAAAAAGATACTGGTTTGATTTAATTCGATGTATTCAACAGACGAAGCCAGGCCCGAAAGAGAGAAGAGAACCTATATCTGTGACTCTATCACTGTGGGTTGAATGTTCGCTTAACGGCTCGCATTCAATCCTAGCTCCAAGGCCACAGATATAGGTTCTCTTCTCTCTTTCGGGACGTCTCCCTTGCCTGATAAATTAAATAAAAAAATCGCACTTAGACAGATGTCTAAATGCGATTCCATTGCTTTTCATTTATTAAGTTAAAATTAAACTAATTCAATAATAACTTCTAATGCAGCATCACCTTTACGCTGAGCAATCTTAACAATTCTTGTGTAACCACCGTTACGGTCAGCGTATTTAGGAGCGTACTCATCAAAAATCTTCTGAGCAAGATCAATTTTCTTTGTGTTTGCTTTTCTGCCTTTTCCTTCTACAGGAACTTCTGTTACAGGGTATAATACTTTTAACATCTGACGTCTAGCATGAAGTCTGGATGGTAAATCTTTTTTGATTTCTTTTTCAACTGTTTCATAAACAGTTACTTTCTTTCCATCTACTACTTCTTTAACTCTCTTGCCTTCAGCGTCTTTTTTAGCTACTTTAGCCTGAACCTTAACAACTTCGAAGTTGTCTTTTTCTTTAACACCAAGAGCGATTAAGCCTTCAGCGATTTTGCGGATTTCTTTAGCTTTAGCTTCTGTAGTACGAATCTTTCCATGATATAAAAGCTGTGTAACCTGGTTACGTAATAAAGCTTTTCTCTGGTTAGATGTTCTTCCTAATTTTCTGTATTTTGCCATTTTAATGGACCTCCTGTTTATTTTTCGCCATGCTTACTAATACCTTCAGCTTAAGCGGGTCTATATTACTTTGTTTATGGTAAGAATTACTCTTCGCTATTGTTTAAGGAAAGACCTAATTCTTTTAATTTAGCTAATACTTCTTCAAGAGACTTACGTCCAAGGTTACGAACCTTCATCATATCTTCAGGTGTCTTGTTTGTAAGTTCTTCAACAGTATTGATACCTGCTCTCTTTAAGCAGTTATATGAACGAACAGATAACTCTAATTCATCGATATTCATCTCTAATACTTTATCAACCGGATCCTGAGCTGTCTCTACCATAACTTCTGCTTTCTGAGCATTCTCAGATAAGTCGATGAAAAGGTTAAGATGTTCACTCAGAACTTTAGCAGCAAGGCTGACTGCTTCGTCCGGTGCCAGTGTTCCATTTGTAAATACATCAAGAGTCAGCTTATCAAAGTCTGTAATCTGACCTACACGAGTATTCTGTACAGTAAGATTTACACGCTCTACTGGTGTGTAAATAGAATCTACTGCAATTACATCAATGGACTGATCTTCCGATTTGTTCTTATCAGCGCCTACATATCCACGGCCTTTTGTGATAGTCAGCTCTGCTTCAAAATGGCTGTCTGCACCGCCACTTAAAGTTGCAATAACTAAATCCGGATTAATGATTTCAATATCACTGTCAACCTGGATGTCTGCTGCTGTAACTACACCCTCTCCGCTGAACTCAATAAAAGCGCGTTTTGGTTCGTTAGAAGAACTGTTATTCTTGATAGCCAGTTCTTTAATATTCATAATTATTTCAGTGACATCTTCTTTTACTCCAGGAATAGAGCTGAACTCATGAAGAACGCCTTTAATCTTCACTGCGCTTACTGCTGCACCTGGTAAGGAAGATAACATGATTCTTCTTAAGGAGTTACCTAAAGTTGTGCCGTACCCTCTTTCCAGTGGTTCCACCACAAAACGACCATATTTATTGTCTTCTGAAATCTCTGCTATTTCAATTCTCGGTTTTTCGAATTCAAACACGAATGGGACCCTCCTTTTGGGTAATTAATTGGAAAATCAATTCCAAGTTTACCAGCTTCCATATACTACAATTGAATGCCTGTGTAATAGCAGGCATTCAATTTGAAGAATCATTTATTATTTAGAATATAACTCGACAATGAGTGTTTCGTTAACTGGAACATCGATCATGTCACGGGAAGGAAGTTCTTTAACTGTTCCTTTTAACTCTTCGATGTCAGCGTCTAACCATGCTGGTACAAGAACACCGCCAGTTGCTTCTACGATATCTTTGTATCTCTGCATTGTCTTTTTGTTTTCTTTAATCTCTACAACATCACCAGCTTTGATTCTGTAAGATGGAATGTTAACGCATTTACCGTTAACTAATACATGCTTATGTCCAACAATCTGTCTAGCTTCTTTTCTTGTTCTTGCAAATCCCATACGGAATACTACGTTGTCCAGTCTGGACTCAAGAAGAACCATTAAGTTAGGACCTGTAAGTCCTTTCATTCTCTCTGCTGTAGCATAGTAGTTTCTGAAAGGTTTTTCTAAAACACCGTAGATGAATTTTGCTTTCTGTTTTTCACGAAGCTGAAGACCATACTCACTGATCTTTCTGCTGGAACGAACTAACTTTCTGTTTGATTTTTTATTCACTCCTAAATATACAGGATCCATATCTAAGGATCTGCATCTCTTCAGGACTGGAGTTCTATCAATTGCCATTCTTACTTACCTCCTATTAGACTCTTCTACGTTTTGGTGGACGACATCCGTTATGAGGTACTGGTGTAACGTCTTTGATGCTTGTTACTTCCAGACCACATGCCTGAAGTGCACGAATTGCTGCTTCTCTTCCTGAACCTGGTCCTTTAACCATAACTTCAACAGTCTTTAATCCGTGTACCACTGCTGCTTTAGCTGCTGTTTCAGCTGCCATCTGTGCTGCATATGGAGTAGATTTTTTGGAGCCTCTGAAGCCCATTTCTCCAGCACTTGCCCAAGAAAGAGCGTTACCTTCAGAGTCAGTTAATGTTACAATTGTATTATTAAAAGATGACTGAATATGAGCCTGACCGTGCTGTACATTCTTTTTAACACGTTTCTTCGTCACCTTTTTGGTCACTTTCTTTGCCATTGACGAAACCCTCCTATAGGATTAATCTATATTACTTATCACTAAATTACTTATTTCTTCTTGTTTGCAACAGTTTTCTTAGGACCTTTACGTGTTCTAGCGTTTGTCTTTGTCTTCTGTCCACGAACAGGTAATCCTTTTCTATGACGGATTCCTCTGTAGCAACCAATTTCCTGTAAACGTTTGATGTTCATAGCGATCTCACGACGTAAATCACCCTCTACAGTATAATCTGCATTGATGATATCGCTAAGACGACGAACCTCGTCATCAGTTAAATCGCGTACACGTGTGTCAGGATTAACGTCTGCTGCTTTTAAAATCTGATCTGCACTTGTTCTTCCAATTCCATAAATATAAGTAAGACCGATTTCTACACGTTTTTCTCTAGGTAAATCAACACCTGAAATACGAGCCATGTGTGCACCTCCACTAAATATTCATCCGACAAAATCCATCGCTGCCGCGTACGGTGAAATGATCAGCGTGTCTTAAGTTCGGATTCGTCTTGTTTTCCTTAATATAATATTATTGTTTAACGTCATGAAATACAATGTATTCCCGGACTACAGCGTGACCGTCTTATCGTTACAGACAAACTGTAAACTCTTTCGCGCTGCCTGACAGTGCTGTCTTTCCGCACTGTCCTTTTACGAAAAAATATTGGTAAATAATTACCACAGCCGCTTTTCGTAAAACTACTTAATCGCCATGACGGTGGCAATAGTTGATGATATCCGCAAAACTCAATAGTCTCTCTTGCATCTGACGTAAATACTCAGATTGAAAGGATATCATACCAATGACACAACAAAATCAAGAATATACTCTTCACTCCCAAATTCTGCTGAACCCGGAAGCAAGGTCTTATCCCTGTCTCTGTTTATGTTTTGGATTTTCGCAAATGATTCTGATTGCGCCTTTGCGTTTAATGACTTTGCATTTTTCGCAGATAGGCTTAACTGATGCTCTAACCTTCACGATTTTCTCTCCTTTCCAAAACGTTCGGCAATTATTATATCATCTTTCTATATTAAAAGCAAGCACAAATCTTCCGAAAAACGACAGAATTCCAGCCATTCTTCAGTCAAATCGTACAAAACCTTTTAATCTATTTATCTCTCCAGATAATTCTGCCTTTTGTTAAATCGTATGGGGAAAGTTCAATTGTCACTTTATCGCCTGGTAAAATCTTAATGAAGTTCATACGTAACTTTCCGCTGATGTGTCCCAGTACCTGATGACCATTCTCAAGCTCTACCTTAAACATAGCATTAGGGAGCTTCTCTACTACCTTTCCTTCAACTTCAATAACATCTGATTTTGACATATTTAATCCTCCTGCTTTCTTACTTTACGCCCTTCCATTCCAGCGATCTCATCACAGATCCTCTGATTGGCATCCTCCGAAGAAATCAGGGATGGAAAAGCTTCTGCCATTCTCTCAGAGCGTATCATCTGAATATGTTTCTTCTTTTTCCACTTCGGATTATCAATGGTTCTTCTTCCCCCATCAGATAACCCAATCATCTCACCCTCCTGCTTTACAATCATGTAAACTTTTCCTTTATCATGACCACAAAGGGATGTGGCAAAATAACCTAATTTATATTCTAGCATAAATCTTCTCCATTACCAAGTAAAAATTTATAAAAAATTACTTTTCTTTTTGTTTATTATTCATGGCTGTATCGTTTTTATAATACTCCAAGTGCCTCTTTCTCTTCTGGCAGCATCGTAAGAATCTCGCATCCATCATCAGTAATCGCAATCGTATTCTCATAATGAGCAGAAAGCTTTCCATCTGCCGTTGCTACTGTCCAGTCATTATCAAGCCAGTAAACATCATAAGTTCCTTCATTAATCATCGGCTCAATAGCAAGCGCCATGCCCTTCTGCATCTTTGCCCCTCTTCTTCTCTGAACAAAGTTCGGAATCTCCGGTGCCTCATGAAGATGGGTTCCAATACCATGCCCTGTCAGGTCACGGACAACAGAATACCCATTGCTCTCTGCATAGGTCTGCACACCTCTTGCAATATCAACTAAATGATTGCCAGGTTTTGCAAACTTAATACCTTCAAAGAAAGATTGTCTTGTAACATCAATAATCCTCTGTGCTTCCGGACTGATTTCTCCAACACCATGTGTTCTTGCTGCATCAGAATGATATCCTTTATAAATAAGCCCTGCATCAAGACTCACGATATCTCCATTCTGAATATATCTTTTTTTAGAAGGAATTCCATGAACAACCTCATCGTTAATCGACACACATACAGAAGCCGGAAATCCCTGATAATTCAAAAAATTAGGAATGCAGCCAAAGTCTCTGATCATTGTCTCACAAATCTGATCAATATCCTTTGTTGTCATCCCCTCTTTTAATTCCTTACGCATTTCCTCGTGAACCAATGCCAGTAAACGTCCTGACTCACGCATCAATGCTATCTCATGCTCGTTCTTTATTGTAATTGCCATTGTTTTCTCCTATATCCAGTTTTTATCAATCTCTTTTTTTAGCTCACAAAACATATCATAAAATGATTCTTTTGCCCGCATAACAATACCTAATGCAATTCTTTCATTATAAGAATGTGCCACATTATTTCTTTCTTGTAAAGCACGAAGCCACAGTTCCTCATCTTTAATCATACCTGCTTTATAAGCTGTTTTTAAAATAATTTTAGGAGAACCGGTTGCTCCCTCCTCATACCCATGTGATTCCAGAATTTCTTTCATCATTTTCCATGACTGTTCAAAACATACTTCAAACAAGCCAACCAGACCTGTTAAAATAACCGTATCATACGGTGGGTCATATTTATAAATTTCTTTCATATTACACAAAGCCGAACAAAAATTCTCATACTTTTTCATATAAAATCTTCCCTTCCCGCATAATAGACTGTCGCAGCTCATCCTGCATTTCCCTGCTCATATCAACAATATCATATTCTAATAATGTTGATGTTTCTTCATCAACATCCAGAGCAAATCTTGCAAAGTCACCACCTACAACAGCCAAATCAATATCACTGGTACGTCTGTAGTCACCTCTGGCTCTTGACCCAAATAATATAACCTTATCTATATTATATTTTCTTGCAAAAGTTCGTATCTCTTCTATTACTTTTGGTTTTATTCCTGTATGCTCCATGAGACACCCTCTCATTTATAATACTTTATAATAAAAAAGGCTATCGCACTATAAGAGTGATACCGCGACAGCCCTTTTCATTTCAAACACACTCTATCCAAGAACCTCTGTAATCTTTTCAAATACTACATTGATATCTAAAGTTCCGTCTACTGTTAAAAGAGAACCTTTCTTATCATAGTACTCAATTAAAGGCTTTGTCTGGTCATGATAAACCTGTAATCTCTTCTTAACGGTTTCTGGCTTATCATCTTCACGAAGAACTAACTTTTCTCCGCAATGGTCACAGATACCCTCTTTCTTAGGTGGCATATTTACTACGTGATATGTAGCACCACAACCAACACAGGCTCTTCTTCCGCCCATTCTATTGATGATATTCTCATCAGGAACATCTACGTTGATTGCATAATCAATCTTCTCATTCTGATTGTTCAGTGCATAGTCAAGAGCTTCTGCCTGTGGAATAGTACGTGGAAAACCATCAAGGATAAATCCTTTAAAGCAGTCCTTTTCTTTGATACGATCTACTACAAGGTCAACAACCAGTTCGTCTGGTACAAGCTGTCCTGCATCCATGTATCCTTTTGCTTTCTGTCCGAGTTCTGTATTGTTCTTAATATTAGCACGGAAAATATCACCTGTGGAAATATGAGGAATACCATATTTCTCTGAAAGTTTCTTTGCCTGAGTTCCTTTACCTGCGCCAGGAGCGCCTAACATAATAATCTTCATTATTTATTAACCTCCAGATTTAACATCATCATATATTTAAACATATACGATTTTATTCTAACCCTATTTTGCAGGAAATACAAGAAAAATTTTGACTTATGCAACAAAGGAGACGCCTCCAGAAAGAGAAATAAGCTATATTTGTGACTTTCGTCGCTGCAGGTTGAATGTTCGCTTAACCACTCACATCCAACCTTTGCTCCCAGGCCACAAATATAGCTTATTTCTCTTTCTGGAGGCTGTTCTTTGGCTACTGAAGTAAAAACAGATTTCCTATTCTTCCTGCTCCCATTTCCAAATCCCCAATAAATTTGTAAAATAGGAACAAGCAGAAGTTATTTCACATTCTTTGTAAAGCTGATTTCTGGATTCTTTAAATAAGTATAATAACCAGTATGTCTTCTGTATAATGTCCCATCCAAATATCCCATATTTTTAATAACTTTACCGTTCATTTTTACAATGAATGTTGCCCATTTATTTTCAGGATTCTTTTTCCAGTTATGATTGTTATAATATTGATATCTGTATAAGTTTCCATTTTTAACACAAATTCGGATAGAGAAATCTGAACCGCCGTTTGTAAGGTAATTCTGTCCATCTTTTTTTGAAAGTAAAAGCCATCTGCCTCCATCTTTAAATGTATCCATCTTTACTACTTTGCCATTTTTATAATAATAAATCTGGCATCCTGTGTAATGTCTGCCCGTTTTATCGTTTCCTGCTCCTTGTGTTCCTCTTAAAAGTACAGGGGCATTATTGTCCCCAATATTTACGATGGCATAATATTTTTTATTACTTACATTTTTCCTTAAATATTTTTTATATGCCTTTATCATAGTTGCTGATGTTACTTTTTTAGGAGTTATCGTTTTGATTGCTTTTGACGTATTTGTTTTTACTTTCTGATTTACAGTCTGAATCTGCTTTTGCTGAGTGACAGCAGCCTGCACATTTCTCGATGAAACAGCCATAGTAAGCGGCATCGTTGCAGCAAACAAAAAAGCTACTGCCATTACGGAGCTTTTGATTTTACTCTTTACTGCCTGTACATCTCCTCGCTTACTTTCTAAAACCTTGTTTGTAAAATTTCTTTCTGTCTTTCTCATTTTACTCATCCTTTCTAAGATAATCTTTATTGAAGCCATCACTGCTTCTACCTATATATACGAGATAAAATGAGAATCCCACAAAATAAAAAAACAACCTTCTGAAGAATCCCCAAATCTTCCAACATGAATTCTGATTTGTCTCCACCAGCCAAAGACAGCACCCTAAAAAAGAAGAGAACCTATATTTGTGGCCTTAGAGCGAGGATTGAATATGAGCCTTTAAGCGAATATTCAACCCGCAGTGATAGA
>NZ_ACEP01000036.1 GCF_000173975.1 Anaerobutyricum hallii DSM 3353 | reverse complement strand
CAGTTGTGACCTTACGGGGAGTTGGTATTCTGATATGCCATTATAACAATAGTTTATGTGTCAATCCAACAGGATTTTATTCCCCGAATATTCTATATCTCCTGTCTTCTTTCTCAAATCCCCCAACTGATTTTTCGAGCTGCCAACAAGCAGAACTCCAGAAGCTAAATAAAGCATATTTGTGGCCTCGGAGCAAGATTTGGATACGAGCGTGTATAAGCGAGTATTCAAACCGCCGCGACTAAAGTCACAAATATGCTTTATTTAGCTTCTGGAGTTCGTCTGCCTTGCAGCCTCACAAATCAGAATTTATTTGGGAGCGTCTCCTTTGCCTGCGGCAAATCAGAATTCTTCCGAAAATCTTTGTAAATTCACTATTTGACATTGCATAGTACCTAGTATAATATAGTATCAACAGGAAAGGAGCGAATCAATGAATGCACAGTTTAAGAAAGGGGTTCTGGAGCTGATCGTTCTTGCAGCAGTAGAGCAAAAAGATATGTATGGATATGAGCTGGTTGCAGAAGTTTCAAAAGTAGTGAATGTAAAGGAAGGAACCATTTATCCTATTTTGAAGCGACTGACGAATGAACATTATTTTGAGACATACTTAAGAGAATCCACAGAAGGACCACCAAGAAAGTATTATCATTTGACTGCTGCGGGGATTCTTCATTTAAGAGAATTGGAGAAGGAGTGGGAAGAATTTTCCCGGAATGTGAATAAGTTTTTAAAGGAGAGATAAAGGATGACAAAAAGGAAGTTTTTAAAAGAGCTGGAAGATAGGCTCCAGATGCTTGATGAAAAAGAGCGGAAAGATATGATAGAGGAATATTCACAACATATCAGTATGTGCATGAAAAGTGGGATGAAAGAAGAAGAAGCGATTGAGGATTTTGGAGATATGGATGATTTGATTGCTGAGATTCTTGAAGCGTATCATCTGGATCCGGAATATGAAGTAAAGAGCAGGGAAAGAAGCGGAAAAACAGGAATTGCAGATTTATTGCCAAAAGATTTTTTCAAGAAAAAAACGAAGATAGCTAAAGCCGGTAATAAAAGCAATGTCAATGATGGAAATAATAAAAGTAATCCTAGAAAGAATAGAAGAGTAGAAGGAACAAAACGCTTTAAGGAAGAACAAGGACGAAAAATAGAAAATATAACGAGTAAAGCTGTGAAAACGGGTAGTAATGCCGTTTCATGGAGCTGGGATAAGATTAAAAAATTCTTTTTTATTTTTATAAAAATAGTATTAGTTTTCCTGGCACTTCCGGCAGTATTTTTTGATCTGGCAGGGTTATTCGGGTTGGGAATATTAGGTGTTATGGCATTTCAGGGATATCCGGTTATAGGATGCGTCATCATAGCATTTGGAGCAGTTTTAAGCATGACAGCATATATTCTTTTTTTATTTACCTATGTATTAGGAGGAAGAGGAGCAAAAGCATGAGTTTTAGAAAAATACTAGTAGGAATTTTTATGGTAGGGATTATCTGTTGCGGAATTGGAGCAGGAGTAACATTTCAGGAGTATTCTTCATTTAAATATATGGGAGAAAAAAGAATAGGGAGCAATAAAATCGCAGAAAAAACACTGACTGAGAATTTGTATACAGATAAAACGAAGAAGTTAAATACATCATTTATAGCATACAATAATGAAAATGAGAATATAGAGCTAAAAACATCAAAATCTGTTCCTAAAGATAAAATACAAATCAAAGTACGTTATGATGCAGATAATGTAAAAGATATACATATTGATAAGAATTTATATAATGATGATGAGTATATAGGGGACGATATATATATTGATGATGACTACGATGAAAACAGTATGGATAATGTGGCGTTGGAAAATATGACACAAACAGATGAAAGTGAATCTGCACAGAAGAATCCAACAAGTCAGGAATTTTTTATTAGTGCAGTGGGACGTATGTCTGATATAGAATATGTTCTCAGTTACAAAGATGAAATTTTGAAAAACATCAAAGAAAGAAAAATTTACAACTATGTTTATCCACAAATTATTTCTGTAGAGATTACGGTCAATCCAGAGAATAAAAATCTAATGAAAATATAAGTCCTGGTTTGCGTAGCAAAACAAACAGACGACGCTACAGAAGCATAGCAATTAAATTTTAGTGGACTGATACTAAAATAGATGTGAAAAGCACTGAATTTTAGCATATTTTATTGAGATTAGCATGAGAAATGCTGTAGTGGAACAAGATCGATTTGCATATGTATTAGAGCGTGTTTGAAACTTAGTTTATTATTGTAACACAATGATAACAGTTTGAATGTCAGTCCTTTCAAGTTTGATTTCTTAAAAAGTCACAGCCGTCTGAAGCCTCCCTCAAATCTCTTCAACATGAATTCTGATTTTCCTCCAATCGCCAAAGACAGCTCCCCAAGAGAGACCATACCCTATATTTGTGACCTCGGAGCAAAGGTTGGATGTAAGCGGTTAAGCGAACATTCAACCTGCAGCGACTAAAGTCGCAAATATAGGGTATGGTCTCTCTTGGGGAGCGTCTCTTTGCCTGCGGCAAATCAGGATTTCTAGGAAACAAATGGCAGTACATATGTTACCCAAAGATGACTAAGTGGCATTACCAGCACCATTGCCGGTATCATGTCGGCTATCGGGAATTCTTTTACTTTCATCATTCGAAAGCCAGTTGCGACAAGAAGCACGCCACCACAGGCTTTGAAATCACAAATCATAGTTTCAGTGCAGAACGGATAAATCGCACCTGCAAGTAAGAAAAGTACCATGAATATGATAAACTGCGGTACTGCGATTACGCAGGTAACAACTCCAAGAATACAGGCAAAGATTAAAGCAGTGGCAAGATCAAGTACGGTTTTTGCTAAAAGAATACTGTGGTCCCCAGTCATTCCCGCAGTAATACTTCCGTAAATTCCTGTACCACTTGCACAGAATAATACGATAGCAGTAACTAATACACTCTGGTATTCTGCATCTTTTTTACTTTGTCCGGGAATGATTTTAGAAATGATTTTTTCCATTCTCATTCCCATTTTTTGTGTAAGATTTCCGAGATGAATAATCAGCCCGATTACGGTTCCTAAAATAACAGAAAGAATAACGGCAGGCATATTTTTCATCAGGGAAATAGAACTGATACCCATAGTCATCGCACAGGCACCAAAAACTAAGTTGAGATTTGTCTTGAAAGATTCAGTTAGTCGCGGTCCGATAAAAGAACCAGCAATTCCACCAATGATAATTCCAAGACAGTTTGCAATAACTCCGATTGGCATAAAGATTCTCCTTTTTGAAATAGTAATTAATGTGGCTAACAGACGAAAACAGGGAAATCATAGCATTGCATCTGTGACTTTAGTCGCAGCGGTTTGAATGTTCGCTTAAGCGCTCGCATCCAAACCTTGCTCCGAGGCCACAGATGCAATGCTATGATTTCCCTGTTTTCTGACTTTGGATGTAAGAAAATTACTATAATCCAGCCAAAGTCAGAACCCAGGAGACTAAATAATCCATAAATATGACCTCGGAGCAAGTGTTGGATATGAGCGTTTAAGCGAATATTCAACACGCCGCGACTAAAGTCACATTTATGGATTATTTAGTTTCCCGGGTTCGTCTGTTCATCTTAATGAATTAAACCAAACCCATTATACTAGTATGGAACGTTTTCTGCAACATCTACTGGTGGTTCGAATCCTTCTTCTTCTCTTTTTGCAAGGAATTCTTTCAGTTTCTGAGCTGGCATATCAAGTCCTGTATACAGTTTGAATGCACCGGCTCCCTGCCATAAAAGCATACCTTTTCCACCGATAACGTTCTCTTCTTTACATCCATTTGCTACAGCGTCAGCCATAAGTTTTGTTACTAGTGGATGGTAAATAACATCGTATATAACCATGTCTTCGTGGAATACGCTCATATCTGTAACAAGGGACTGTCCGTCAAGGGCAGGAGCCATTCCTACGCAGGTTCCGTTAATAAGAATGTCACATTCTCTTATCTTATCATGCATAAGATCTGTGTCACTTAATGAATGGAACTCTAACTTACATTTTACTCCATCATCCATCATTTTCTGGCCGATACCAGCAACGTGGTCAAGACCTTCTTTACTTCTGTTGAATACAGTGATGGACTTTGCTCCGTCTAAAGCACACTGTACCATGATAGCGGTAGCAGCTCCACCTGCACCAAATAAAACAATATCTTTATCTACGATTGATACGTTATGATCTTTTAAATCTAAAACAACACCCATACCGTCTGTGATATGACCTGTTAAAACTCCATTATCATTAACAATAGTATTTACAGCACCAACGAATCTTGCAGCATCAGATAACTTATCCATATTGCGGCATACTTCCTGCTTACATGGCATAGTAACGTTGGCACCACGCATGTTCAGTCGTCTCATTGCAGCTAAGGAATCTTTTACCTGGGATGCATCAGTATCAAAGGCAAGATAAGCACAATCAATTCCGTAATAATCAAAGCAGAAGTTATACATAATCGGTGAGCCGGAATGTTTGATTGGGGTGCCGAATACACCTAATAATCTTGTTTTGCCTGAAATTCTTGTATCCATAATAATTCCTCCATAAATTTGAAAACTAGCACCTGAGAAATTAACACTTTAAAGCATTCAAGTGCTTGGTTGTTAAAATACCATCTTTCGACAGGAATGTCAAGAGAAAATACGCAATTTAATTAAAAATTCTGACTTGCCGCAGGCAAAGGAGACGCTCCCAAAGAGAGACCATACCCTATATTTGTGACTTTAGTCGCTGCAGGTTGAATGTTCGCTTAACCGCTTACATCCAACCTTTGCTCCGAGGTCACAAATATAGGGTATGGTCTCTCTTTGGGAGCTGTCTTTGGCGATTGGAGGAAAATCAGAATTCATGTTGGAGAGATTTGAGGATTCCCCGAAAGGATGTGATTTTTCAAACACGCTTTAGTACATCAACAAATCAATGAAATATTAAGGATTGACACACAAAATATTATTATAATATCACAGCAATTTTACAATAATAAGCCAGAGTTCCTATTTCTTCTGTCCCCATCCCCAAATTTTTTCAACTGATTTGTAGGACTGAAATACACAGAACCCTCCTCCCCTGTAATCTATAAAAATACTTCGTTTCACTGCGTCCAAGCTGCTCATCCGCAACTTGAACTTGCTCTAAGGCGCATTTTTATAGATTACAGGGGAGGAGGGTTCGTCTGTTTATTTCTCCAACTCTACAAATCAGGATTTTTAACCAAAGTTGTATTCTTTGTTTAGCTTACTCTGTTCAATAACATATTTTTTAAATTCCTCAATCAGCGGTGGATGATATACATCTTTAAGGATTGCCATATAGAAGTACCTCTTATAAGAAGGCTGTGTCAATTTCAGCACTTTTACATCCACATGGTTAAGCCCGTCAAACTTTGGAGCAATCATAATACCGAAGCCTTTGGAAACAAAACCGGCACCGACAAGATCTTCTTCAATCTCGCAAAGAATATCCGGGTATGCATTGATACTTTTGAATAAGTCATCAATAATCTGGCGCAGTCCGCTTTTATGCCGGAAGATAATCTGCTGATAGGCCAGGGTCTCTTTTAAAGTTACACTGTCTTTGGCGGCAAGAGGATGGTCTTTTGGAACAATGACAACAAGTTCTTGAGTCGCGATAGGGATAAATTCGACCATTGGACTATTATTTAACTTAGAGCAAAAAACCATGTCGTATTCTCTGTCTATAAGACTGCGGACCAGATCGACAGAGAGCCCATGTTCACAACTGAAATTAAACCAGATATTTTTATCTGGATGAAGATCAAGAAAGTTTTTTACGGTAGTTGGAACATAGTCTGTTCCGAGTGTACGGAGAAAGCCGATATTGATTTCACCTTCACCGTTTGCCACTAATTTGATGTCTCTTACTGCATTATCTAAGTTTGCGAGAATTTCCTTTACATTAGAATAAAATGCCTTACCATATTTTGTCAGTACAATGTTACGCCCACGCTTTTCAAAGAGCTGTATGCCCAGTTCGCTCTCCAATGTAGAAATAGCGTAGCTTAAGCTGGGCTGTGTGATAGAAAGAATCTCAGCGGCCTTGCTGTAATGTTCTGTTCTGGCAAGTGTTTCAAAATAACGTAAGTGAAATAAGTTCATTGAAAAACCCCCTTCAATAAAAGTATTGTTTAAAGATTTCAGTATTATGTTAGATTCGTTTTGTTTATAGAATGTAGTCTGTAAAAACAGATTCATAAAATCAAAATTAAAGTACAAAAAATGACGTATCAAAATGATATATCTGATTGTGGGATATTAAAATCATATTACCAGATCATTTTACTTAAATTTAATTAGAAGTATTGCCATAAATTTTTAAGAAATTCACCTTAAAAATTCCTATGTTTTACCTTACCATAAATGATAAAAAAAATCTATGAATTTACGAATATTCTCGATTGGTTTTATTGAATAAAACGAGTTATAATCTAAGTAACTTAAAAAGTTAAAAAAATAACAAGTAAATTTTTTAAAGCAAAATTATATTTTTTTCAAATGAGAAGGAGGACATATCATGTCAAAAGAATTTCCTATTACCGTTAGTTCATGGACACTTGGAGACCAGTGCAAATTTGAGGAGCGTGTAAAAGCAGCAAAGGAAGCAGGATACGATGGAATCGGTCTTCGTGCTGAGACTTATGTAGATGCATTAAACGAAGGACTTCACGATGAAGATATCCTTGCAATTCTTGAAAAATATGATATGAAGGTTACTGAAGTAGAATACATCGTACAGTGGGCTGAGGATGCTCGTTCTTATGAGCAGAAATACAAAGAGCAGATGTGCTTCCATATGTGTGAACTCTTCAACGTAGGTCACATCAACTGTGGATTAATGGAAGATTACTCTGTAGAACATACAGCTCAGAAATTAAAAGAGTTATGTCAGAGAGCAGGCAAATTAGTAATCGGTGTTGAGCCAATGCCATACAGCGGAATCCCTAACATGGAAAAAGGATGGGCTGTTGTAAAAGGTTCTGGATGTGACAATGCGAAGTTAATCATGGATACATGGCACTGGGTAAGAGCAAACCAGCCAATCGATCTTGATGTAATTAAAGATATCCCAGCAGATAAGATCGTTTCTATTCAGATCAACGACGTTTGGGATCGTCCATACGCTAAGAGCATCTTAAGAGATGAGTCTATGCATGATCGTCTCGCTCCTGGAACAGGAATTGGATGTACAGCAGACTTCGTTAAGATGGTACGTGAAAAAGGTATTGAGCCAAAAGCAATCGGTGTTGAAGTAATCAGTGATGCTATCCTTGCTAAAGGTGTTGCAGAAGCTGCAAAACATACATTTGATAATACAAAGAAAGTTCTTGAGCAGGTTTGGCCAGAAGTACTTTAATCTTCAATTATTTACTTGAATTATATAATTAACTTGTCAAAAGCTAAAATGAAATAATAGACCGCAGCCCGCAGGTTAGAGGCTGCGGCGCGGTCATGTGAATAATTAGGAAGGGGTAAATTATGAAGTTTGAAAATATGTTTTCACCAATTCAGATTGGACCTATGGAAGTAAAGAACCGTTTTGTAGTACCTCCAATGGGTAACAACTTTGCAAACACAGACGGAACAATGAGCGATCAGTCTGTTGCTTATTACGGTGCACGTGCAAAGGGTGGATTTGGTTTAATTACACTTGAGGCTACAGTTGTTCATAAAGGAGCAAAGGGTGGTCCTAGAAAACCTTGTTTATATGATGATTCTGCAATTCCTAGCTTCAAGAAAGTAATTGATGCCTGCCATGCAGAAGGAGCTAAAGTTTCCATTCAGTTACAGAACGCTGGACCAGAAGGTAACGCAAAGAATGCTGGCGCACCAATCCAGGCAGCTACAGCAGTTACATCTGCAGATGGAAGAGATATTCCAGAAGCAGTTACAACAGAGCAGGTTTATGAATTAGCAAGAGGATATGGAGAGGCTGCAAGAAGAGCAATGGAAGCTGGTGCAGATGCTGTAGAAATTCATATGGCACATGGTTACCTTGTAAATTCTTTCATGTCTCCAAGAACAAATAAACGTGTCGATGAGTTTGGTGGTTCTTTCGAGAACAGAATGCGTTTCTCAACTCTCATCATTGATGAAGTTAAGAAAGCAACACAGGGCAAGATTGCTGTACTCGCTCGTATCAACAGCACAGAGGATATGTTCGGTGGACTTGACAACCATGATATGTGTGCAATCGCAACTTATTTAGAGTCTTGCGGATTAGATGCACTTCATGTATCTCGTGCCGTTCACTTAAAAGACGAATATATGTGGGCACCTACAGGTATTCACGGTGGATTCTCTGCTGAATATGTAGCAAACATTAAGAAATGTGTATCCATCCCTGTTATCACAGTTGGACGTTACACAGAGCCACAGTTCGCTGAGGTAATGGTTCGTACAGGTAATGCAGACTTAGTTGCATTTGGCCGTCAGTCTCTTGCAGACCCAGCTATGCCTAAGAAAGCATTTGAAGACAGATTAGAAGACATGACACCATGTATCGCTTGTTTACAGGGTTGTGTTGCTAACATGTATGCTGGTAAGCCAATCTGCTGTTTAACAAACCCAGTTCTTGGCCGTGAGAGCGAAGGAATGAAAGAAGCAGAAACTAAGAAGAAGATTTATGTAATTGGTGGTGGCCCTGCTGGTATGTGTGCAGCATTTACTGCAGCAAGAAGAGGACATGACGTTACATTATTTGAAGCAAGCGACGTACTCGGTGGAAATATGAGACTTGCTGCTTACCCACCTGGAAAAGGTGATATCACAAACATGATCAGAAGTTACATCACAAAATGTGAAAAATCTGGTGTAAAGATTGTTCTTAATACAGAAGTAACAGCAGATCTTATTAAGAAAGATGCTCCAGATGCAGTTATCGTAGCAACTGGTTCTGAAACGCTTGTACTTCCATTCATCAAAGGTATCACAGCTCCTGAAATTGTTCATGGAGGAGACTGCTTATCTGGTAAACGTCCGGTAGGACATAAAGTACTTGTTGTAGGTGGTGGTATGGTAGGTGCTGAAACAGCAGAGTTCCTTGCAGAAAAAGGACATGATGTTTCTATCATCGAAATGAGAGATGCAATCGGACCAGACGTAATCCACGAACATAGAGTATTCCTTATGGAAGGTCTTAAAGAATATGACGTTCATCAGTATGTAGATGCAGCAGTATCTGAGATTTACCCTGATGGCGTAAGCTACAAGAATGCAGCCGACAAATCTGATGATACAGTTTATGAATTAAGAGGATTTGACACTGTTGTTCTTTCAATGGGATATGTTTCCAAATATACACATCGTGAAGGTCAGGAAGTTGTTTACGATTTCGTTGACGAATTAAAAGCTATCTGTCCAGAAGTACACGTAGTTGGTGATGCTATCAGAGCTCGTCGTGCTTTAGACGCAACAAAAGAAGCTTATGATGTTGCATTAAATATTTAATCGTATCAGACATAAATATACAAACTGATATCAGATGTATTCTTGGAATCTTAATCTGTCTGCTGATGAATTTTGCCTGGTCGGGCAGGAAAGATTCTGAGAGTGCATCAGCAATTATGGAGGGAATAACAAATGGAAAGACGTATTAACGGACACACAGGACTTTTAGCACTGTTTGGAACACCTGTAGGACATTCAGGATCACCTGCAATGTACAACTTCAGCTTTCAGCATGACGGACTTGACTATGCATATATGGCATTTGATGTAAATGTAGAGCAGATGCCAGCTGTATTTGACAGCATTCGCTTATTCAAGATGCGTGGTGGTAACTTTACAATGCCATGTAAGAACATTGCAGCAGAGTTAGTTGATAAATTATCTCCTGCAGCAGAGATTATCGGAGCTTGTAACGTATTCGTTAACGATGACGGAGTAATCACAGGACACATCACAGACGGTGTTGGTTTCGTAAAGAACCTTGAAGTTAATGGTGTTGACGTTAAAGGTAAGAAAACTGTTGTTCTTGGAGCGGGCGGAGCTGCTACAGCAATTCAGGTACAGCTTGCATTAGACGGAGCTTCTGAAGTTGCAATCTTCAACATTGATGACGAGTTCTACGCAAGAGCAGAGTCTACAAAAGAAAAACTTGCAACACGCTGCCCAGAATGTAAAGTAACTGTTGAGCATCTCGAAGACAAAGAAGCTCTTGCAGCAGCAGTAAACAATGCAGATATCGTAATCAATGCTACAATCATGGGAATGAAACCTCACGAAGACGTAACATTAATCGATAAATCTTTATTCCGCAAAGACTTAGTTGTTGCTGATACAGTTTACAATCCTGAAAAAACTAAGATGATTCTTGAAGCTGAAGAAGCTGGATGTCAGGCAATCGGTGGAAAAGGAATGCTCTTATATCAGGGTGTTGTTAACTACAGTCTGTTTACAGGAAAAGATTTCCCAATCGAGGAATATCAGAAATTCCAGGCAGAACAGGCAAAATAGTTCAAATTAAATGAATGCCAGAGGGGGGAGAGGAAAATCACCTCTTCTGGCAGGATGTTAATTAGTAGCACAAAACTACATTTAAAATTTCAGAGGAGAAAAGTATGAAAGCGAAAAAATATATCTGGTCAATGATCTGTGTGTACATGGCTTATTTGACACACGGTATGCAGGCACTTATTTTTTCACAGAATCAGGTAAACTTTGCAACTAAATGGGGATTTGATATGACTGATCCTTCTTCTGCAGCTTATGCAGCGGGTGTTGCAGCAGTTTCCACAGCAATCGCATGGACTGGATTTGGTAAATTCATTTCTGTATGGATTGGTGGAGAGATTTCTGACCGTGTCGGCCGTAAGAAGTTAATGATTGGTGGAGCAATTCTTTATATCATCTGCTTCGCAACAATGTTCGTAACAAACAATGCAACAGTTGCAGCTATCACTGGTTTATTAGGTGGTATCGCTACATCTGGGTTCTGGGATGCATCTGGATATCCAGCAGTACAGGAAGCATATCCTGCAGCACCAGGTTCCGCATTAATTATGATTAAGTTCTTCGTAGCTTTATCAAGTATCTTCTACCCACTGATCTGCGTACAGACAGCAGCAGCAGGTAACTGGAAGATCAACATTGTAATTCCTTTAGTATTATCTTGTGTTGTATTAGTATTTGCATGTATCGCAAGATTCGTTTATGATGATGAAAAAGCAGCAAACGCTGGTTCAGGAAGCGACAAGAGAGCTGACCAGGCTGAAATCGATGCAGCAAAAGCAAGACAGCTTGTTGCACCTGGAAAGTTTACAGCATTCCTCACATATTTCTATGCATTCTTAGTAATGGCAGTTATGTATGGTGCTCAGCAGTATACAAAGGCTTTCGGTCTTGCATACTGTGGACTTAGTGAAATGCAGGCAGCATCTATGACAACAATGTATCAGGTTGGTTCTATCGTTGCCGTAGCATTCTGGGCTGTAATGATGAGTAAGTTAAAATGGCATCCATTAAAAGTGTTAATCGTTGATGCGGTTATCACAGCAGGATCACTTTTAGCAGTACTTTTAGTACATCAGGTAGCAATCGTTTATATCGCAATCTTAATTCTTGGATTTGGTTGTGCAGGCGGTGCTTTACAGACAGGTCTTTCTGTATTACAGGAATTCGTACCTGGACCAAAAGGACGTAACACAGGTATCTACTATACATTCATGGGTGCTGCTTCTTATCTTATGCCTGTAATTGTAGCAAAATTAACAGTCATTTCCGGTGAAAGCAAAGCGGTATACACATTAATGACTCTTATGTTTATCTTAGCAGTTGTTCAGGTAGTAGCAACACTGTACCTCATCTTAAGATACAAGAAGGTATTTGGAACTACTCCATTAGCAAAAGCGGAATAAAGTTTAAGATAAATAGCTAAACAGCGATTTTAAAGTAATTATTTTAAATCCTTATGAAGTTGTTTTAAATAGTTATGGGAATTTAGATGATTACAACTAAAAATAAATGGTAATCAGCCTGTATATGGTTTATACTATATACAGGCTCACCATGTTTTTAGCTGTTTATTTTTTTAATATTGTTAGTTAAAAAATAAACAAAAATCTATTGAAACCTATAAATTCATAGAATATATCTATAAGTACTAACCGATGCACAAAAGGGGAGTCAGAACAAACGATAAATTTGTTATTTGTAAGTATTTTAGAAGATATCTATGGTAAATCTGTTGTAGTAATACACTGCTGTTTCAATTTTATTTTCTGAAAAACAGATGTAGACTGAAATAGATTTAAACAAAGGATAATTTTGTTTTTTGGTGTGTTAGTACACAAGTATTAGAAGAGGAGATATTATGAAGGTATTAAAGTGGCTGGATAACAATTTGGAACAGGCCATACTCCTGATTTTATTGTGTGGAATGACAATCGTTATGGGAGGGCAGATCATTGCCAGATATGCTTTTTCAGCTTCCCTGTCCTGGTCTGAGGAAATCACCAGATATATGTTTATTATTTCCGGTTTTATCAGTGCCAGTTATTGTATTAAACACGGATTATCCGTTAAGATTGACCAGTTAGTAGGTATGCTTCCGGGCAAAGGAGTACATTATATGCGGCTGGTAAGTTATCTTATACAGTTACTCTTTTTTGCTTATCTGGTTCCTTTTGCATGGAAATATGTAAAGGCAGGAATGGCAAGTGGACAGCTAAGTCCGGCTTGTGGAATTCCAATGTATCTGATTCAATCATTCACAGTAATCAGTTTTGTTTTATGCTGTATCCGTCTGATCCAGAAATTTATACAGCGAGTTGAAATCATCACAGGAAAAAGAGAAGCGGAGGAGAAATAAAGAATGTCACCATTAGTAGTATTTATATTATTCTTTGTATTTTTATTAATAGCGATTCCTATCTCTGTATCACTTGGTCTGGTTGCAGTATTACCGGGAGTATTTGATCCGTCTTTTACAGCGAGTGCTTCCTATGTTATCCGTTCTATGTTTGGTGGAATCGACAGTTTCCCACTCCTTGCAGTACCGATGTTTATTTTATCCGGTATCATTATGGCAAGAGGTGGAATCTCAAAAAGACTTTTTGATTTATTTTCATTTTTCATTGGAAAACGTACAGCAGGTCTGCCATGTGCGGCAGTAATAACCTGTCTGTTTTACGGAGCCATCTCCGGTTCAGGAATTGCCACAGTTGCCGCTGTGGGTAGTATGACAATTCCGCTGTTAGTAGAACTTGGCTACGATAAAAAGTTCTGTACTGCCTTAGTTGCAGTAGCAGGAAGTCTTGGTGTTATTATTCCGCCAAGTATCCCATTCATCATGTATGGTATGGCATCTGGAGCTTCTGTAAGTGACATTTTCCTTGCAGGTATCGTTCCAGGAGTTCTTATCGGACTGCTTTTAATGGTATATGCTGTATTTTACTGTAAGAAACATGGAGAAGATAAAGAAAAGATTAATGCAAAGATTGATGCCCTTCATGAACAGGGACTCTGGAAAGTATTTAAGAGCAGTTTCTTTGCAGTACTTTCCCCAGTCATCATCCTTGGCTGTATTTATTCTGGTGTTGCTTCTCCTACAGAGGCAGCCGTTATCTCTGTATTCTACTCACTGATTGTCAGTATTTTTATTTACAAATCACTTCCGATTAAGAAAGTTTATGATGTATTTGTAGAAGCAGTAAGAACATATGCGCCAATCTTATTTATTTTGGCAGCATCCATAGCATTCTCCAGAGTACTTACACTGATGCAGGTTCCACAGCTTATCAGTGGATGGATTCTTGCTCATTTTACAAGTAAGGTTGTTGTATTAATTGTAATCAACCTTGTATTATTACTTGTAGGTATGGTTATGGATACTACTCCTGCCATCCTTATCCTTACACCAATCCTTCTTCCAATTGTAGAGGGCTTTGGAATGAACCCAATTCATTTTGGTGTTATGATGGTTGTAAACTTAGCGATTGGTTTTGTTACACCACCAATCGGTGTAAACCTTTTCGTAGCAAGTTCTCTTACTGATATTCCTGTTGTGGATATCGCAAAAAGAGCAATGCCGCTCATTGGTTTCTTTTTAATTGCATTGTTACTTATTACATTTATTCCACAGATTAGTCTGTGTCTGCTTTAGGATAGGAAAGGAGAAGCAAAATGAAAGGAAAATTTACAAGCGTTATCCTTGCAGTTGTTCTTGTCGTTATTACTGTAGGAACTGTATTCTTCGGATATTCTAAGGCAAGTGGTAAGGCAGCAAAATCAAGCGTAGAAGGGGAGCAGAGATATGCATGGCCTCTGGCAACCTGTAGTACAGAAGATACTATTACACATATTTTTGCGACACAGTTTGCAAAAGAAGTAGAAAAACTCAGTGATGGTAAAATGAAAATCAATGTTTACCCACAGAGTACATTAGGTGGTGACCGAGAACTCATGGAGAGCTGTAAAGACGGAGACATCCCATTCGTTGTACAGTCTCCGGCACCACAGGTAAGTTTCATGCCGCAGCTTTGTGTATTTGATACTCCGTGTGTATTTGAGAACATTGATGATGCACGTAAAGCGATTGATAATGCTGATTTCCAGAAAGAAATTCAGAAAATTTATAAAGGTGCAGGCTATGATTTACTTGGAATCGCAGACCAGTGTTTTCGTGTAATGACCAGCGCCAAACCATTTACAGGAATAGAAAGCTTCAAAGGGCAGAAAATCCGTACAATGGAGAACGCATATCATCTTCAGTTCTGGAAACAGATGGGTGCTAATCCAACTCCAATGAGCTTCTCCGAAGTATACATCGGACTCCAGCAGGGAACAATCGATGCCCAGGAGAATGCCTACGAGATTATCGTAAGTGCAAAACTCTACGAACAGCAGAAATATTTAATCAGTACCAATGCCGTACCTGATTACACAACATTGATTGTCAGTGATGAATTCTATCAGGGACTGACAAAAGAACAGCAGAAGATTATTGATCAGGCTGCAGAAACAGCCCAAGAAAAAGCCCGTGAATCCGCCGATGACCGTCGTGTACAGCGGCAGAAGGTTCTTGAAGACGAAGGTATGCAGATTGTAGATGTAGACCAGAAAACCTGGAAACAAATGCAGGAAAAATGCCAGCCGGTATACGATTCCATCCGTAAACAGGCAGGAGATAAGCTTGTAGACCTTTATATGGGTAAATAGATAAATAGGAATTTGCCGCAGGCAAGGGAGACGCCCTCTTTTGATAAATAAAGCATATTTGTGACTTTAGTCGCTGCAGGTTGAATGTTCGCGTAAACGCGCTCACATCCAACCCTTGCTCCGAGGCCACAAATATGCTTTATTTATCAAAAGAGGGCTGTATTTTGGCTGGGGAGGAAATTGCTATTTATTATACATCTATTCCACATTCTCAAATATTTCTTCTAATGCCATTGTTATATGTGGAAAGTCTCGTAACGTGATTATTGTATCAGCGTTATACCCTTCTTCTTCCGTATCGTCCTGTAATATATAAAAATACTTTAATACATATGCGGAATCCTCCAGATAATATATTTCTACTGCCCGTTCTTTTGGTGACACGATCCAATATTCACTTACGCCTGCATTCTGGTATATGTCTTTCTTGATAGTCTTATCATTTAAGGCAGTCGCAGGCGATAAAGTCTCTACAATAAAACGTGGAACACCTGTATAAGCACTTTCTTTTAAATGTTTACGGTCATAAATAACCATAATATCAGGAATAACATAATCATCGTTCTCCTCTACATGGTACCTGTAATCAAGATTCTCCATAAAAGTAAGACACAAACTACCTTTAAATCCTTCTCGTAACTTTCCATATATATTTCCATTTACTATACTATGGCGATAATTAGCAGAAGGAGACATATTATATACTACACCATTTATTTTCTCCTGCTTAGTATAATCTTCTTTTAACTTTGGCATGTAATCCCTCCTCTCATGATATATATCTTTTGTTTATATAATAGTATATCAGTTTTATAAGACTCTGCACAAGAGCATCTTTTTGGGGTTCAACTGTATAGCTGGTCAAGTCACAAATACGGATTATTTGATTCTCAGGCTTCATCCGTTTCGTCAGCTTTACTCATCTAAGAAATGAAGTTTCTGTGAACTGTGGTAAAGATATTGACAGTGAGGGTGTTTTTTTATATAATAAACCTATCAAAATAGTAGGTTGAAACTGTTATGATAGAATAAAATCTATTGTAACAGTTTTTTTCTGCTTAAAAGAGTTTTAATTTCGCTTTTATAGACTTTAATTTTGAACATGAAGAAAATGATTATAATGATTATTTAGATTGAGAAATTTAAAGATTATTTTTGCAGAGTTTACTTATTGGAGTATTTTCAAACATAATTCAGAAAGGAGAAAATCATGGAACGCAGACAATTATATATTGACGGGATGACTTGTATAAATTGTCAGAAGAGGATAGAGAATTGTTTGAGAAAAAGAGTGGAGATTAAAGAAGCAGAGGTTTCCTATGAAACAGGGACGGCAGAGATTTTATATGATGCGAATAAAATTACGTTGCAGGAAATTATTCGTATCATAAATGGTTTAGGATATGATGCGAAGGCTGAGCCAAATTCCCGAAAAGATATCGCATTACGGGCAGTGCAGGAGCTGACTATAATTTTGGCAGTATTCTTCCTTTTACAGCATTTTGGAATACTGAATCGACTTGCACCAGATTCTCTGGCAGATGCAAGTATGAGTTATGGAATGCTTTTTGTGATAGGGATGGTTACTTCGGTACATTGTATTGCTATGTGTGGTGGGATTAACTTATCGCAGACATTACAGAGAGAGGCATCGAAAGATATTAGTCGAAAAATGTTCAAAAATACTTTGATGTACAATATGGGACGAGTTGTTTCATATACAGTCATTGGAGGAGTACTTGGTGCAATAGGAGGTCTGACCGGAATTGGTGGCAGTCTGCAATCATCTTCTTTATTACAGGGAAGTTTAAAATTATTTGCAGGAATCGTTATGATAATTATGGGAGTAAATATGCTTGGAATTTTTCAGGGGCTTAGAGGTTGCTTGAAAAATTATCCCAGTAAGCCACAAAAAATACAAGATGCATTTTTCTGTAAAAAACGGATTCTATTTCTGCATAAAATGCGAGTTCCAGTTTTCCATAAAAAACTGATTCCATTTGTTCATAAAAAAATATCAGGCGGAAGAAAAACACCATTTCTCATAGGAATATGTAACGGCTTTATGCCCTGCGGACCACTTCAGTCCATGCAGATCGTAGCGCTCGCATCTGGAAATATATTTACAGGAGCATTTTCTATGTTCTGTTTTAGCCTTGGTACAGTGCCGCTGATGTTGGGATTTGGCTCTGTAGTTTCTGCTCTTGGAAAGCATTTTACAAGACAGGTATTAAGAGTCGGAGCGATTCTTGTAGTAGTAATGGGTTTATCTATGATGATGCAGGGAACTTCATTGTCGGGACTTGATATAAAAGTTGCAAGTGTTTTTTCAACAAAAGAAAGCAAGCAGATGCAGGCAGATAATACAAATATAGCAGTGGAGAAAAATGGAGTGCAGTATGTTTCAAGCACCTTGGAATCCGGTCACTATCCAGATATCACAGTAAAAGCCGGTGAACCAGTGGAGTGGACAATCAAGGCTTCAGAAAAAAATATCAATGGATGTAATTACAAAATACTTTTACAGGATTTTAATCAGGAGCATACCTTTAAATCTGGTAGGAACGTAATCAAATTCACACCCGAAAAAGAAGGAACATATACCTATAGCTGCTGGATGGGAATGATTACAGGAAAAATATATGTGAAAAGCTGAAAGGATTTACCTATGAAAAAATATATTATGACTATAATGATGATGATAATATTATCACTGACAACTCTCTCAGGTTGTGGAAAAGAAAAAGCTAGCACAAGTGCATCAGGTGTAAATGCTACACAAAAAATAGCATCAGGAGAAAATTTGACAATACCAGTAAAAGAAATATCAGAAAAGGCTTCGTTTTACTCAGTAGAAGTAGACGGAACCCAGATGGAAGTCATCGCGGTAAAAGATTCCGATGGAAATATCCGTACTGCATTCAACACCTGCCAAATCTGCTATGATTCCGGTAATGGATATTATAAACAGGAAGATGATGAACTTGTATGTCAGAACTGCGGCAATTCCTTTACAATGAATCAGATCGGTGAAAGCGCAGGTGGATGTAATCCGTGGCCGATTCTGGAAGAAGATAAAACAGAAACAGATAGTGAGATAAAAATATCTTACGAATTTTTAAAAGAATCCTCAGATATTTTTGAAAACTGGAAAGTGAATTAGCTTCTGATTTGCGAAGCAAAACTCATGTGATTAGTATTTCGAACGATTTTTCAAAAATAAATTCATATTTGATTTGTTCAACTCGACAAATCAAATATGAATTTGGTTCCGAATTTCCAGAAGTTAGATGGTTATCTGAAACAGCATAACCATAAGTGGCATTGTAATAATAGCAAGAAGAGTAGTTACAACATTAATTGCACTGGCGTACTGTGAATCATTTCCATAAACCTGGCACATCTGTGTTACGATAGAAGCAGATGGTGTGATAATCGCAAGAAAAACGATAAGCATAATTTTAGGTCCGTTGGAAGAAAGTGAAGCAAGGTAGCTAAATTTTATAAGTACAAGTGCGATAGCCGGGACAACAATCAGACGTAAAAATGTAACAAAATAGACTCGCTTACTTGCAAAAATCTGTTTGAAATCCATTCCGGCAAAAAGCATACCAGTAACAATCATGCTTGCAGGGCCGATCATGCCTCCAACAGCACTTAATGTAGAGTTAATATCTTCAGGTAAATGTATTCTAGTCAGGAAAAGAACAATGCCAATTGCGATGGAAATCATATTAATATTTAATACAATCTTTCTCCAGTCATAAGTGGATTCCCGGCTGATAATTTTCTTGCAATGTGTCCATATAAAGACAAGCTGTACACTCATAAAAACACAGCCATAAAGAACCCATTCTTTTCCTAAAATAAACATCACGATTGGTACAATTAAGTTGCCGGAATTAGAATAATAGATTGAAGCAACTTCCACTTCATTCAAATGAAATACTTTTCCCAAAATAGAAACAATAATCAAAAGAATTACCTGTGTCATAACAGAACCAGCAAGGGCAATAAGAAGTCCTTTTACTGTCTGCGGTGTGTAATCTACCTGAAAAGCATTAATGATTACACAGGGAATAATAAGATAAAGTACAATTATTGATAGAATCTTACTGTCTTCTGAGTTTAAAAGTTTTGCTTTTACAATTAAAAATCCCATGAAAATCATAAGAAAAAGCTGTATGATCTGTTCCATGAGAAGAATGCTGATATGCATGAAATCATCTCCTAATCTTTATATATCATAGCCAAAAGTATTATATAACACTTTGGGGATTCTGTCCTTAATAAATTACTATTTAAGAAGTAGGTTAAGAATGCTATAATTTTATTTAAAGACCATGAGGAGGAAACAGTAATGAATTTCACAACACTTTGTTATATAGAAAAAGAAAATCAATATCTAATGCTTCATCGAGTATCAAAAAAGAAAGATGGGAATAAAGACAAATGGATTGGGGTAGGAGGACATTTTGAAGAAGGCGAAAGTCCAGAAGATTGTCTTTTAAGGGAAGTAAGAGAAGAAACAGGATTAGAACTGGTTAATTATCAATTCCGTGGAATTGTGACGTTTATCTCTGATAAATGGGAAGATGAATACATGTGTCTCTACACTGCAGATAAATATATCGGAGAAATCGGAGTATGCGATGAGGGAGAACTTGTCTGGGTAGAAAAGGACAAAATTAAAGATTTAAATATATGGGAAGGTGATAAAATTTTTTTAAGACTCCTCGCAGAAAATGAACTATTTTTTTCACTCAAATTAGAATATCAGGGAGAAAATCTTATAAATGCGATATTAAATGGAAAAGAATATAATTAAGAGGCTGTAAAGACAGGAAATAGTTTTTAACCTACTCATCCCAAACGTGACCTCGGAGCAAGTGCTGGATGCGAGCGCTTAAGCGAACATCCAACACGCCGCGACTAAAGTCACATTTGGGATGAGTAGATGGTTCTATTTTTGTCTATTTAGACAAGCAAATTAGATTTTATAAAAATCCCTTCTGCTCTAATGTGAAGACAATGTTACGTCCTTCGAATGTACCGTCAATGATACGTCTTGCTCTTACACTGTCACCGATATTTTCAACACGAACGTTAGTGTCTTTATAAGCTTTGGATACTTCTTCGTAAACTTTGCTCTGCGCTTTCATACCAAGACATACGAATCCATGATCGAATGGAAGCTCGTAAACTTCGCCTTCAGGACTCTTAACAACGAAGCAGTCTTCTTTTACTTCCTGGAGAGCTGTGCTTGTAAGCTGGTTTACATTGTATTTTTCCATCATGCACTTTGTATCGTTCTTTGTTACAGGGTCAAGGTCACGTCCGATTGCTGGCATCATTTCAACGATGGATACTTCAGCACCTCTTGGAGCGAAGAATTCTACTACGTCAAGACCTACAGCACCACCACCGATTACAACAACTTTCTGACCTGTCATATCTTCTGGGTAGTCTGGTACATGTTTGATCATGCTTAAGATAGATTCAACTTTTCCGCCTTCTTTATCAATGTTCTCATGAAGTCCTGAGATAGGTGGGAGAAGAGGAGCAGAACCAGTAGCACAGATGATGATGTGTGGGTTGAATTTTTCGATTACTTCAAGAGTAGCTTCTACGTTCTTGAAAATGTAAAGGTTATCAAGAGCTGCAGCGCGTCTCTGAAGATATACAGGAAAATCATTTAAACGGTGTTTTGCAGGAATCTTGGAGATTTCTGTAGCAAGTCCGCCGAGAACATCTTTTTTCTCAAGAAGGAATGTAGTACATCCAACTTCTGCTGCAGAACAAGCTGCTTCAAGACCAGCAGTACCACCACCGATTACAACCACGTTACAGTTCTTGTTTACTTTACGTCCAAGATGTGTGTCTCCTTCAAGAACAGATGGGTTAACTGTACAACGGATAGGTCTGTTTCCACCGATACGGTTACCAGCACATCCGATGTTACAGGAAATACATTTTCTAAGCATACATTCCTGGTCGTTTGCTACTTTATGAACCCAGTTAGGTTCAGCGATAAGTCCACGTCCCATACCGATTAAGTCACAGTCACCTCTTGCAAGAGTATCTTCTACAACCTGAGGGTCACGATAGTTACCCATGGAGATAACTGGCTTGCCGAATTTCTCTTTTACAGCCTTAGCCATGTAAGATCTCCAGCCATCTTTCATGTAGTTCGCATCAATCTGGTACTGGATAGAATCGTTAAGGCCACAAGATACGTCAAAGATATCTACTTCATCATTTAAATATTCAAGATATTTTAAGGTATCTTCTAATGTATTTCCACCTTTAACGAACTCATCAGCGGAAAGTCTTAACATGATTGGCATATGAGGTCCAATCTGGCTTCTTACTTCATCAATGATCATACGGCAGAAACGAGTTCTGTTTTCGATGCTTCCACCAAATTCATCTGTTCTGTCATTGTATACAGGGGAGAGGAACTGGCTGATTAAGTAAGAATGTCCAGCGTGGATTTCAACAGCGTCGAATCCAGCAGTCTGTGCACGCTTAGCAGCTTCTCCGTATTTCTTTACGATAGCGAGAATCTCGTCTTTTGTTAATGGACGAGGAGTAGCTCCGCCTGTCTTAGATGGAATATTAGATGCGGATACTGGCTGAAGTCCACCGATACGGGAAGACATTGCAGAAGCACCTGCATGGTTAATCTGGATAGAAACTTTTGTTCCATAACGATGCATATCTTCGCAGAACTTGTAAAGACGTGGAAGATAGTTATCATGATCGATACGAAGCTGTGTAGTACCGTTAGAACCCTGTGGGAAATCAACGTTTGCATTTTCAACGATTAGGAGACCTGTGCCGCCCTTTGCACGCTGTCTATAGTAATCGATGTGAAGAAAACTCATTTCACCATTCTGCTCGCCATAGTTTGTTCCCATTGGCATCATACAGATTCTGTTTTTGATTGTCATTGTGCGAACTGTTAATGGCTCAAAAATATGTGTATACTTGTCTTTCATTATGAAACCCTCCTAAAAATTATTGTCATTCGTAGTACAAAAAATTGAGTTAAAAATACTAGTTAAACATACTATTTTAACGGTGTTCAATAACTCTATTATACGTACTATTGAGGAGGATTATCAATCGAAAACACTATGTAGATTGATAGAAGTTATCTATTAAATTCATTAGAGAACAGACGCCCGAGAAGAGAATCGATGCCCTATATTTGTGACTTTAGTCGCGGCGGTTTAAATGCTCGCTTTATGCGTTCGCATCTAAATCTTGCTCCGAGTCCACAAATATAGGGTATCGATTCTCTTCTCGGGCTGTCTTTGGCTGGATTTTGTTTGAATTAAATAGGGCTTGCGGGGATTTGTGGGAGAGAGTAGAAATTTTCTGCTTGCTCTGAAATTATTGTGAACAGATGCTTTGCATTTAAATTGAAGTTATAAAGGTTGAAAAGGAAAATTGAAGCTTGCTTCTTGCTCCAATATAATATAGTCAAGTCAAATCATCCCTCTATTCCCAGTCATTCTCGAGTAAGCAGAAGACATCAGCTTCTGTCCCCAAATCCCCTCCCCCTGTTTAATTCACTTTCTCCAGCCACAGCACAGAAGCCAGTGAACTTCATAAGCCATATTTGTGGTCTCGGAGCAAGTGTTGGATGCGAGCGTGTGGAGCGAACATTCAACACGCCGCGACTAAAAGCACAAATATGGCTTATGAAGTTCACTGGCTTCGTCTGTAGTTCGCTTAATGAATTAAATCGTAACAAAAAAGGAGTAAAGTTCTAAAAAATGTGGTATCATAAGGGACAACCATTTTTAACAGAGATAAAGTAGAATGAAATAAAAACAGGAGGAAAAATTATGGCAATAATAAATCTTACGAAAGAAACTTTTAAACAGCAGATTTCAGAAGTAGATAAGCCAGTTATTGTAGATTTCTGGGCTCCATGGTGTACGTATTGTCGAAGAATCGCACCGGCTTTTGATAAGATTGCAAGTCAGCAGGAGGACAAGCTTATTTTTGCTAAATTAGATATTGATGATGCAGCGGAAATTGCGGAAGAGTATGGTGTTGATACAATTCCAACTCTTATTATATTTAAGAATGGTGAGGTTTTCGGAAGTATTGTTGCACCGGATTCTAAGGCGAAGATTGAGGCATTTATCGAGGAAAATTTATAATTTATGATAGGAAGGAAGAAATACAATGGAAAAGATATATGATGTAGTAATTATCGGAGGAGGTCCGGGTGGATATACATCAGCTCTGTATTGTGCGAGAGCCGGACTTAGCACAATGGTTCTTGAAAAGCTGTCTGCCGGAGGGCAGATGGCACTCACTTCTCAGATTGATAATTATCCAGGATTTGAGGAAGGAATTGATGGATTTAGCCTTGCAGAAAAGATGGAGCAGGGCGCAGAACGCTTTGGCGCGGAGACAGAGCTTGCAGAAGTGCTGAGTGTTGATTTCTCTAATGATATTAAAATAGTAGAAAGCAGTGAAGGAACATTTAAGGCAAAGACAGTAATTATCGCTACCGGTGCTGTACCGAGAGAACTTGGAGTTCCGGGAGAAAAGGAACTGGTTGGCCGTGGTGTCGGATATTGTGCAACTTGTGACGGTATGTTTTACAGAAATAAGACTGTTATGGTTGTCGGCGGCGGCAATACTGCGGCAGCGGATGCGATGACTTTATCAAGAATCTGTGAAAAGGTTATCCTTGTTCACAGAAGAGATTCCCTTCGTGCCACAAAGATATACCACAAGCAGTTAGAAGAAACTGAGAATATTGAATTTTACTGGAATACAACAGTCAGTGAATTTTTATATGAGAAAAAACTTACTGGAGCGAAACTGCATAATGTAAAGACAGGAGAAGATACAGAGATTTCTGTAGACGGTGCATTTATCAGTATCGGAAGAAAGCCAGCATCTGAGCTGTTCGAAGGGATTCTTGATATGGATGAGGCGGGCTATATTGTAGCAGACGAATCTACAAGAACAAATATACCGGGTGTATTTGCCATCGGAGATGTCCGTACAAAGGCACTTCGTCAGGTTGTGACTGCTGTAGCGGATGGTGCGACAGCCTCACATTATATTGAGGAATATTTGGCTCACCAGATATAAGAAAAAGATATAGAAACGAAAATAAATGTAAATGTCAGAATCAGGTATAATATAATAAGGATGTCTGAGCATTCTTGAATTCTAAAATAGTAAATGTTATAAAGAAGGGAGAGCTGATATTTTTAATGGAAAAAGAAACAAAAAAAAGTCTTTTACTTATCACATTTGGAGTAGTACTATTTGCCCTGCTCATGCATTTTTCAGAAGTAATTAAGATACTGCAAAGAGGAGTGTCACTGACTCTGCCTATTATGGTAGGTCTGATTCTTGCTTTCGTCTTAAATGTACCAATGAAAATGTTTGAGAGGCTTTTTGCAAAATTAAAAAAGAAATATCCACAATTAAAGAAAATACCAGTAACAAGCCTCAGTTTATTTGCAACATTAGCGTGCATCGTCCTTTTAATCGGAATCGTGTATACGATGTTCGTGCCAGGACTTGTTGCCTCGGTAAGAAGCATTTACAATGTTTTTATGGAAAATATGCCAAAGTGGTTATCCTGGCTGCGAAGTAATGGAATGGATACTGCATGGATTTCCAGAGAGGTTACTTCCTGGGATTTCAATAAGCTGCTGACTCAGATAACCGGCAATGTAGGCAATGTGGGAAATGCTCTTGGAAAAGTAGTAGATGCGACAACGTCCGCCTTTGGTGTGGCAATGAATGTAATGATGGGATTTATTATCGCTATCTATGTATTATTAAGCAAAGTATCTCTAACAAGACAATGTAAAAAAATGATTTATGCCCACTTATCAAAAAATCATGCTGATAAGATTTGTTACATATCAAGCCTTGTCAATGAAACATATTCCAAGTTTTTTTCTGGTCAGTGCATAGAGGCAGTTATCCTCGGATTATTAATATTCATTGCATTTACCGTATTCCGCCTGCCATACGCAAACCTGATTGCCGTACTGACAGCAATCCTTTCCTTTATTCCATACATTGGAGCATTTGCTTCCTGCTTTATTGGAGCATTGCTCATTGTAATGGTAGATCCGTGGAAGGGGCTGTTGAGCATTGTCGTATATCAGGTCGTTCAGTTTATTGAAAACCAGTTCATCTACCCAAGAGTAGTTGGCGGTTCTGTAGGACTCGCACCACTTTGGACATTAAGTGCAGCGTTGATTGGCGGTAATCTTTTTGGAGCTATTGGGATGATATTTGCGATACCGGTCACGGCGGTGTTGTATGTGCTGCTCAAAGATGATGCAAATCGGAGACTGCAGAGAAAGAAGATAGATATATAAATAGAAATTTGCCGCAGGCAAAAAGACGCCCCCGAAGAGAGTCTAACCCCTATATTTGTGATTTTAGTCGCGGCGGTTTGAATGCTCGCTTTAAGCGCTCGCATCCAAACCTTGCTCCGAGGCCACAAATATAGGGGTTAGACTCTCTTCGGGGGCTGTGCTTTGGTTGTGGAAGGAAAATTGCTATTTATTGTTGGAGTGATTTGGGAAATCGCCAGAAGGTTTTGGCTTTCTGTGGAGTTGTTTTTTGAAGGATTGACCCGAATTATTGTTGTAGTATGCTGAAAACATATTAAAACAGAAAGCATTTTTCAAACACGCTCTAGTTCTTGACATTTATATTTAAAACCTTTATATTTAAGTAAATGCTTAATTAAGTAAATGCTTTATTTTGGAGGAGAAAATGACAGATATCGAATTACTGCATACTATTACTATGCCAACACGGTACCAGATTCTTATGCTTTTACTGGAACATCATTACTGTGGGAAAGCATTGGCTGCGAAGATTGGAATCAGTGAAGCAGCAATATCACAGCATCTACAGATATTAAAAGATTGTGGAATAGTGACGGGACAAAGGATTGACCGTCAAATGCATTATCAGGTTAATACAGAACTTCTGATACAGAGTGTTGGTATTTTTCATCAGAAAGTATTGGAGAAGAGTGAACATATGCCAAATAGAGATTACTGTGATTGTGAGCTTGCTGAGTTTTGTAGTCGGAAGGGAGATGTAAAGAAGTAATGAGAGAGAATAAAGACTATCTGATTACAGAAAAACCATCGAGAGCTTTACTTATTTTTTCGATTCCGATGATTATTGGAAATCTGTTTCAACAGGCATATACAATTGTAGATTCTGCTATAGTGGGACGTTATGTAGGAGAAACAGCTTTAGCTGCTGTTGGCGCATCTTATGCTCTGACAAGTATATTTATTTGTATTGCCATTGGAGGTGGTATTGGTGCATCTGTTATTATCAGCCATCACTTTGGTGGACATAATTATGGACGTATGAAGACTGGTATTCGTACTGCGTTACTTTCATTTCTTTTCATTAGTTTGATACTTGGAGGCATTGGATTGATTTTCAGCCAGCAAATTATGGAGGTTTTAAATACACCGGCAGATGCAATAGATATTGCTGTAACTTATTTGAATATTTATTTTTTGGGACTGCCATTCTTATTTATGTACAACATTCTTTCTTCGATGTTTAATGCACTTGGAGAATCACGCATTCCGTTGTATTTACTGATTTTTTCTTCTGTATTGAATATTTTTCTGGATTTATATATGGTGGCAGTATTGAATTTAGGTGTGGCTGGTGCAGCATATGCAACGTTTATTGCTCAGGGAATTTCAGCAGTTTTATCTTTGATTATTTTTATTGTTACGCTTCAAAAGTTACCGGGAAAAGCTGAGGGCTGGCTGAGCAAAACAGAATTTTCTGATATGTCCAGGATTGCGTTGCCATCTATCCTTCAACAGTCTACGGTTTCTATTGGCATGATGCTAGTTCAGTCAGTGGTAAATAGCTTTGGGACACAAATTCTTGCTGGATTCTCTGCTGCGATGCGAATAGAATCTCTTTGTGTTGTACCAATGTCAGCAATAGGTAATGCAATGTCTTCTTACACTGCACAAAATATTGGTGCAGAAAAAGAGGAGCGAATCTCACAAGGTTACCGGATGGGCAATTTCATGATTATTGTTATAGCGGTTATTTTGTGTTTATTCCTCGAAATAGCCCATAAGCCTCTGATTGCCTTGTTTTTAGATAATGCAGCATCATCACAGACGATTGTTACTGGAGAAAGTTATCTGAAATTTATTGGTTTCTTCTTTTGTATGATTGGATTTAAAATGGCTGTCGATGGTATTTTGCGGGGAGCAGGAGCAGTGAGAGTTTTTACTATTGCGAACCTGGTAAATCTAACATTGCGAGTTACCATTGCAAAATTCGGAGCTCCAATTTGGGGAGTTTCTATGGTATGGTATGCAGTACCGCTTGGCTGGCTTGCCAACTTTCTGATTTCCTATGGATATTACAGAACTGGAAAGTGGAAAGAAGCTGTTTCAAAAACGGTAGATTAGATGAGGAAAGCTCGAAATCCCATCCCCTATATTTGTGACTAAAGTCACAAATATAGGGGATGGGATTTCTTTGTGGATGTCCGTCCCGCTGCGTAAGTCAGGATTTTTATTCTCTTACAGCAAGAAGACTCCGACCTCTAAGGTGGGAGATGAATTGCGTCTGTTACCTACTTGATAGAGCATCCTAATTATAGTATAGTATCTTTAGTCGAATAATAAAAAATTGAGATAATAATGTACATTTAGTATTCTTACTATACTAGCATTGTGTGCTTGTAGT
>NZ_ACEP01000037.1 GCF_000173975.1 Anaerobutyricum hallii DSM 3353 | reverse complement strand
CCTCCTGCGATACTTGAACACAAGCGCAAGATGATAGTATAGTAAGAATACTAAATGTGCATTATTATCTCAATTTTTTATTATCCGACTAAAGATACTATACTATAATCAGGATGCTCTATCAAGTAGGTATAGACGCAATTCATCTCCCACCTTAGAGGTCGGAGTCTTCTTGCTGTAAAAGGATAAAGACTGATATCCTGCACTCAGCATAGTAATCGGCATTACCATATTATTCTCCTGATATACTATCTCTTCAAATTGACTAGAATAATATATTTCTGGTGCATTATCTAATCCATTTATTTTCTTCATAAAGCAAGAAACGATAAACTTAAATGCCTCATATTCCTTAATTGGCATTTTCTTCTGAATCCATATCAATAAAAGCTGTGATCTCGGCTGGTATACCATAAGATATTTCTGTTGAAGCATCACCCTTCCCACTTGTTTTAAAATGAATATCATTCTGACTGATTCCTTTTGTTGAAACACTAGAAATACCTTTAAAAATTCCAGATATTGCCACTCCAATTGCTTCTAACATAGAACTTTTACCTGTGCCATTATCACCAATTAGGAGATTTACTCCTGGTGTGAAACTCAGTTCCATGTCTGTGATGGCTTTGAAATTTTTGACTGTTACTTTATTTAGATACATTTTTTCACCTCCCAATTAAATGAAGCCATCTTGACTTGTGCTGTAAAATTTCTCATTTAATTAATTTATGTTCTCTAGCAAGTCCTTCATTTAAAACTGCCACTTCAATATCCCATATTTTACGAATTTGAAGTAATCTAGCTTTTAACTCTGCCATTGGACCAACCAGCCACGTAATATCCTCTGCATTTTTTACAACAAGAATAAATTTTAATTTAGCCTCTTTCATCGCATTTATAGAATTTAAAGAATCCCCTACCTCTGAAGAATCTTGAAATCTGCTTAGAATTGTAGCCAAATAAATTTGTAGAGATGCGATAAACTTTTCCGTTATAGATGAATAATACTCTTCAAATTTATCTTGTTTTTCTTTAGACTCATATCTATTTGCTGCATTAGGACACGTTTTCTTTGCCTCCAAAAATACAATACTATTTTCATTATATTTTAAAACAAATTCTACTGTTTTTATTCCAGAACCAAGACTTTTATAGATTTTAGAATCCTCTATATGAAATAAATTTTTCTCATCAAATTCTCCAAAATCCATTTCAGACTCTCTTATTATTTTCACTTTAATGCCACCCCAATTTCTTCTCTATAAAGTTGGCGGAAAGTATCCATAATTGTGTTATGCTCTAATAATTCAAACTCCTTAGCTATCTCACACTGTACCTGATTCTTTTCATCTTTATACAAAGAAATATATTGAACATCGCTATCCTTCTCTCGCTTTACCTCAATATATTTAGACAGAAAATAATCATGAGTAGAGACAAATATTTGTACTCCTTCTTTTTCTAACATAATTAATAACTCTGCCAATACTGGGATATACTTAGGATTAATATTTGCTTCTGGTTCATCCCAAAACAACACAGACCCTTTTTCTAAAGTACCATTTTTAATTAACTGCCATAAAAGTGCTATCTTCCGAATTCCTTCTGCAACTAAATTAAACTCTAATTTAGCCTGCGTCCCTGGTTTTAAATAGAATCTATCATCTTGAACTGTTACTTTTCCATTACTGATTTTCTGTAAAATCTTTAAATATTTTTTTCTTGCTACAGAATCTACATCTGTGGAAATGTCAATTTTTGCTGCTGCAATAATATCTAGGTATGTGTCATCAAATTCTACATTTCCCATCTTTACTGCTGCATCCAGATTCCATGCGTTCGATAAAATCTCCTTTGCAGGAATGAATACACTAGTCGTACCTGACATTTGTTTTTCCCATTTTTCTTCTGATTTAACTTCTGCATCCCACTTTTTAGTTTTTGTCGAAAATGACATACCTATCTGGGCTATATCAGATTCTACTAGAACCCTCGCCGTATTTTCCCCATTCTTATTCCTATTTACTAAGCGTCCAATACCAGACTGGTCTGGACGAAAAAGCATCGTTGTTTTTTGAGAAAATGAGACATCATGCTTACGTGACTGACATGCTGCATATGCTAACTTCATAACATGTGTCTTTCCCATTCCATTTTCTCCGACCAGTATATTTAAACCTTTGCTAAAAGGAATTGTTATGTCTTCAAATACTGTAAAGTTTTCAATTTTGATTCTTGTTAATGGCATTTTCATCCTCCATAAGCTAACCTCACTTTTTTAATAGATATTTAATTGTCTTTCTCCTTATACCTTCTTCTATAATAATCCATTGTCCTATATTCCACAACATCTTTCATTTGCTTTATAAACACAGGATTGTCTAGTACCTCTTTCATCTCGTCTTTAAGAGCCAATGCCGCTCTTTCTTTTTTAACAAAAAAGCCTTTCCCTGACTCCAACAAATAGTGCACTGGCATTTTTAAAATTTTTTTCAAATGGTCTTTATCTGAAATTGCAAGATATTTTTCATAGGTAAGTTCTTTGTCAAGGTCTTTCCAATTCGTTCTTGTAGAAAAAAATGCCTTCCAGCTTGCCAGAAGCTGTTCTTCTGAAATTTCCTGACGCACATTTCCTTCATTATAAAATGCCCTAAGTACAGGCATCTTATAAACTTTTGACATACTCGTATTTTCTAGCGGGTTTATAAATTCTCTGCCATTTTCATTCTGGTAAAATACTTCTTCATTTGCTGTAAGTTCTTTTAAGCTTCTCTGATAACTTAGATATCTTTTAAATGGATTCTCTTTTGCATGTGTAATTGCCAATTCATAAATATCATCTTCCATATAGATAAACAGCTCCATTCGTGACGGTGTTCTTCCCAACAATTCCTTAACTCTAAAATATTCTTTTTGAATTTGCTCACTTATTTTCAGGTTCTTCTTGTCCATTTCGGCAAATAAGTCAATTATCTTCATATCGAAATCAATAAGACAATCATCCGGAAAATCAGATTGATTTAAAGAATAGTAGTTATTCTTTTCTGAAAGATTTTTTCCTGTTAACAAAAAGCGGGTTCGTCCTGCTTTTTCATAATTACCGATAAAATCCAATACATTGAGATATTCTTTTCCTTTACTTTTTCGAAGTCCTCTGCCAAGCTGTTGTAAAAATACAATTGGAGATTCTGTTGGTCGTAAAAATAAGACCATATCTACTGACGGTACATCTACCCCCCCCCCGCAGAAACACTATATTTTGTATTAAATGTGCATAATTATAGTACATTTAGCATTCAGTGGGACATCGCCCTATCTTTTTGGCAAAAGTAAATATGAAAATCCTTTATTTATAGGCTTTCTCCGACTTTTGCACTAATGTCACTATCCCTCTTTGCATTAGTCAAACAAACGAAATAGGGGTATCTATACCTTCGTAATTATATTCTTAGCCGCGCTCATAATTTTAGGACCATTCTTTTTTGCCACAATTACGCATGTTGTGAGTGCACCTAAAATAACTCTTCTCACATGCTTGGCAGCATTATCCATTTTCTTATGATCATCTCTATTCAGCTTTTTCTTTTGAAACTTCTCCGCCATCTGACAACACCTCCAATAATTTATCACCAGTAACTTCAAGTGCAACATAATTATATGATTTGCCACTTTCTACACATTGTTTCTTTTCGATTTCCACATACTGTGAAGCATGATTATAGAACATATCATCAAGATCAACGCCCCTGTGTGCCAACTCTATAGACTTAAGTTTACCAAAATCTATACTATCAAAAAAAGATATGCCATCTTCAAATATCTGTTCAACAGCAGCCATTTCACCTTTATATGCGTATGCTCCTGCAATCATCTTTGTAGCTTGCAAATACATTTCGTAGCATTCCTGGATATTTTCAATTTCATCATCCTTTTTGTTCTGATAATTATTATGAGCCAATGTATTTAAGAAAAGCACCACTCTACTCTCTGGTAAAGGTTCAAAATCCTCTATTCGGCGAACCATTGCTTTACCAATCTGCTCCCGGCCTAATAGTAAATTGTTGATTCCAAACCATATTTGCTTATTCCTATCATTTTCATCTTGTAGTGTCAAAGCAAGCATTATTTCTTTTCTTCCCGCTTCAATAAATGCTACTCTATCATCTTGCTGTCCTCGTTCAAGCATTTTAACTATCTGATAAGTTTCTTCTACTCTTTCTGACAACTGGGCCATTTGCTGTTGCATACATATATTATGATAACTATTGCAAATGTCTTGGAAAGGATTACCTTCTATAAATTCTTGCTGCTTAATTGGTAAGTCATCCACAAATCTATACTGTCCATTTTCAGCCTTTCTCATTAATATGGGCCATTCTATTCCAGTTGTTTTATTTTGATTAATAAAATACTCACCTGCTTCATATTGCTTTTGATACTGTGCTGGTATTTGAACAACATATTCGACACCCTTTTCTATTGTAGATGCAATTTCTGCGATGTTAACATATTGTGCCAATCTATCAACGGCGCCAGCAAAATCAATATTTGTCATTCCTTCATGAATTTTAAGAGTTTTATTACCTTTACTATCTAAAACAATCTCTCCTTCTAACTTTTCTGTTTCTTCAGTTAAAATAAGCTCCTTATTTACAATCATTTCACTGCGAATTTTCTCTATCAATGTTAAATTAGCCGGCAACCATTGAACTGAATCTAACTCATTTTTCCTTAACCACTTAGCTGACTCTGCCTCCTTCAGTACCAGCTTCCCAGTTATTGTTTCACACCAAAAGCATTCCATTGAAAGGCGGAAATTAGGATAATCGCATTCGATGGTATCAATCAGATCATATACTTCAATTTTTATATCCAATTTTTCTTCAATTCCACGTTTTAATGCCTGTTCCGATGTTTCCCCTTCTTCTATTTTTCCACCTGGGAATTCCCATTGACCTTTAAATTCTCCGTAGCCCCTTGCCGTAGCAAATATTTTATGCTTTTCTTTTACCGAATCACAAATAACTGCGGCAACAACTCTAATAATCTTCATTTACTGCCTCTCCTTAAGCTCTTTCAAGCGCATGAGCCATTTCCTGACAGTTCCAGATTTTATCATTTCCATAATAGCACCATCACAAAATCTCTCGCTTTGCACCATACCCATAAATAATGCCATAATACTTTGTGCATCCATATGGGAAACATCGGCATTTTCCATTGAACCTTGTCCCCATTCTAGACCTCGTTCTTTAAAAAGTTCTTCATATTTTGTCAACTCATATTCTGGATTTTCATGCTCAAACTCATAAACTACTTCTGTATATATTGGATATGGAAAGTGTATAGGGTCATCTTCCGTTCCTTTGTGTCCTTTATCTATTATCCATTCTCCAACACTGTTAGTTTCCAATAGTTCTAAAAGCCCTATGAACTTATCAAATTTTGTATCAACCATTCTATTCATCTGCTTTCAATTTTATTAACATCACAAAATGTATATTTACGGTTGTTCCATATCCACTTTTAAACCGGATTGAATAATGACTTCTCACTTCAATTTATTGTTAATCAATAATTATTTTAACCTACGGCCAAACAAATAAACGCTCCCTTTCTTTATTCATGAGTATTTTGTAACTCCTCGAACATAGCATGAGCCAAAGCACCCATGATTGCACGGTATTTTCCCGCATCCTCAAACAATTTTGTGTATGTTTCTGTACTTTCTATGTACGCTTCTTGTGCAGCATCATCAAAAAGTTGTGGGAAAATATTCTTTTCAAAAATCTGCCGTCCATCTGTCTTTGCTGCTTTTACCAACCTCTTGTTATTTTTTAATTTCTGGTGAAGTGTCGTAATTACAACTTTATCCCCTTCAGTAAAATTTCCCATATACTGTTCGTTTATCTTTTCAATAACTTTTTCTAGTGGACTAAGTGTTTCTACCATTTTTACAGGTTTCTTTAATTTAGCAGGTTCATAACTGCCCTTTTCTTCTTTCGTAAGCTCAATAGAACCTTCAAATGTTTTTTCAAGGTTATAATACTCAAGCTTTACTCTATCTGCAAGTTCAAAAGGAACTTTGGGGTCTGCTGGAATAACTTTAGCCAGATAAGAGCAGAAAACAAATTCTTCATGTAAAGGCTTATCAAACATACGAGCAATTTGAGTAATATAGCTATACCATTTAACAAATGTTCTGCAAAGTTTACGGAACTGGTATCTCTGTTCCTGATTCAATGCGTTATACTTCTGCTGAATCGGTAACAATGCATTTGTCACCGCTGCCTGAATCTTATTCGCCTTACGTTTATCTTCATCGAAATAAATTTTATTTACTTTTTCGATGTCAGTATCATCATAGATTTTAAAAGCACGCAACATCTTCTGTGTCTTGTAAATCAAATCAGTATTGATTTCCTGAGCCAATGATGTTTCCTGATAGAACGGCTGAAACGCTTTCAAAATATCTTCTTTTGTATTCACAAAATCAATGATAAATGTATCCTGTTTATCTGGATATGTACGGTTCAATCTGCTCAGTGTCTGAACCGCTTTTACACCACGTAATTTCTTATCAACAATCATTGTATGAAGTAATGGTTCATCAAATCCGGTCTGATATTTCTCAGCTACAATCAGAATATTTCCCTCATCATGGAATACCTGTTTTGTCTGTGATTCATTCACACCATTCAGCTTGCTTTCTGTCCATTCAATCTCTTTCTGGTCACCTGGGTCTTTGATAGAACCAGAGAACGCAGCCAAAATTTCCACATCATGATAACTATTTGATTCCAAATAGTTCTTAATCTCATGATAGTAACGAACCGCAGCAAGTCTCGATGCTGTTACAACCATCATCTTTCCTTTCCCTTTAATTTTCTGCTTCGTTATATTACGGAATGTTTCAACAATAATCGCTGATTTCTGCTGAATGTTATACGGATGCAGTTCTTCGTATCTCTTGATTGTCTTCAGTGCTTTTGACTGCGGAACATCTGGATTATCCTTTGTGTTCTTCGCAATCTGATAGCAAGTTTTATATGTTGTATAGTTTTGAAGAACATCCAGAATAAATCCTTCTTCGATTGCCTGACGCATCGAATATACATGGAATGGATGATAAGAACCATCATTCCATTCTGTACCGAACATCTCTAATGTCGCACCCTTTGGTGTTGCTGTAAACGCAAAGAATGAAAGATTCTTATGTTTTCCATGAGCAATCATTTCACGTACCAGACGGTCATTGTCATCTAACAATTCATTCTCAACTTTTCCTTCCAATTCCGCATACTCTTTCAGAGCATCTGACACATCCGCAAGTGCAGCCTTCAATTTCATTGCCGAAGAACCAGTCTGTGAAGAATGTGCTTCATCCACGATAATCGCAAACCGCTTATCTGTTGTATCATCTACTTCTTCATAAATGACCGGGAATTTCTGCAATGTTGTTACAATGATTCTTTTTCCAGCATTCAAAGCATCCTTTAAATCCTTAGAAGATTTCTTTTCATCGATTGCACATACACTACCAAGTGTATGGTCAAATCCAGTGATTGTTTCTTGTAACTGTGCATCCAGATTGCGTCTGTCAGTTACGATAACAACCGATGTAAATATAGGTTCATTATCATCATTATGCAAGGATGCCAAACGATACGCTGTCCATGCAATAGAATTTGACTTTCCTGAACCTGCTGAGTGCTGAATCAGATAATTATTTCCTGAACCATTCTCACGCACATCAGCAATCAGCTTACGTACTACATCCAGCTGATGAAATCTAGGGAAAATCAGACGCTTCTTTGTGACATTCTTTCCATCTTTCTTTTCGGTCTTCACCTCAAAGCTGATGAACTTCTGGATAATATCCAGCAAACTATCTTTCTGTAATACGTTTTCCCAGATATAAGATGTCACATAATTATCATCTTCTGCCTGCGGATTACCTGCACCACCGTCATTTCCGGCACCATTGGAACCCTGATTGAATGGCAAGAAATATGTATCTGTACCTTTTAACTCAGTAGTCATCCATGCTTCGTAAAGGTCTACTGCAAAATACGCCAGAATACGATGATTCAGCCAAAATGCAGGTTCCCTCTGGTCACGGTCATACTGCCACTGCAATTTTGCATTGTCCACTGTCTGACCTGTCAGCTGATTTTTTAATTCAATCGCAACCACTGGAATACCATTAATTGCAAGCATCATATCAACTGAATTGTTGTTCTGCTCTGAATAATGCCACTGTCTGATACACTGACACACATTCTGCTCATATCTTTTTACAGCAACATCATTCAGAGTGGATTCAGGCTTGAAATAGCAAACCTTAAAATCCATTCCACGATGTTTAAATCCATGTCGCATGACAGACAGCAAGCCATCCATCTGTACGGCGTCTTCAAAACATTTATAAAACTTCTTGTATGGGTCAGAGTTACACTGTTTTTCAAAACGCTGCCACATAATTGGCTGGGTTGCTTTCACAAACCCAACCAACGTATGAATATCCAACGCCATACCAGAAGATGAGGTATATCCAGCATCTGTTGCCTTTTCATATCCACCAGCAGATGAGATAAGAAAGGCTTCGATATTGGATTCAAACTGTTTTTCATTTTCAGCCATAGGTTATACCACCTTTCTTTTTCCTGTTACCACTTCGTAAATCAGTGATTTTTTGTATGCTTCAAGGTCATTGATAAGAGATTCTTTTTCAGAAATGAGGGAATCAAGTTCAAATATTTTATTGTCCAACCACTTTACTAATTCTTCTTGAATTGTAATTGATGGATATGGCATATATATATTTCTATAATTGGTCTGAGTCATTCCCGGTAATGTTGTTTGAGAAATATATTTGTTATAATCAAAACAACTAGCAACATAATAAAAATATTTAAGTTCAATTTTATTATTTATCGGGATAGTGTTAAATGCTGTGTCAACATTCCAGTATTTACCCTCTATATAATGAGGAATATGTAAGGTGGCTCCTTTTCTCCCAAGTAAAACCGTTGGCCCTTCTTTATATTCACCGCATGTCTTAAAACTTTTTGCTCCACTCCCATATACTGGAATTTTCCCTTCTGTCGATGGGTTTGACCCATTTTCAATTTTAATGACATATTTTGTTTTGATGATTTCCCAATCTAACGGAATTTTACCAATCCAATACACACCACTGTCTTTCATCTCAACATTTTTATCAAGACCTTTTGTCACTGCTTCAAAAATTACAGACTGTTTCAGTTCCTTATATTCATAAATACTTGCCTTTGCTTCTGCAATGATTTCATCAATTTGGGAACAAGTCTTATCCAAATAATCGGCAATGACCTGCTGTTCGGATAGTGTTGGTGCTACAATCATTATCTTCTTGAAATCCTGATATTTAAGCGTTTTTCGTATGCCACTTCCTAATCCATGAAAAACTTGTTGATAATCATAAGATTTTAACAAATAAAGCACAAATCTAGGATTTATTTTATTTTCATCAGGCTGTATAGCTAAATATGCAGATGTAATAATTCCGCTTTCATTTACAATAGCTACTCTTTGTGATACGAAATCATAATTCAAATTCAATCCATTAATCATAATGGTATTTTTTCTAACGATTGTATATGAGCTTAAAGTCTCTTTTAAATTATTATCCACATCACCAACTTGCTTTTTGTCAACAATTTCACCATACTTAAACGAAAAAGCATTTGTAAATTTCAAGTCCGTGTTTTTTTCTTTCACCTCACTAAACACTCCATTAGCTGGAAAAATCGTCCACGAACTTGGAATATCTCCAATCCATTCAATACCACTATCTTTCATTTCTGTTTCAGGCCTAATTACAGTCTTCATAATTATTTACCTCCGAACAAATTATGCAATTTTGCCATCAAACTCTTTTCATAATATTCAATACGTGCTGCAATCACATCTGATGGTTCAATTTGTTGGTATTCATAGAATGTTCTGGTGAATGGTATTTCATATCCCACTTTTGTTTTGGCCTTATCAATCCAAGCTTGTGGATTATATGGAATAACCTCACGTTCAAAGTAGGCATCAATATCTTCTGCTAATGGCACATTCTCCGTATCACGTTTCGACTTATCAACTACTGGTTTCTTTTTCTTCATGACAATATTGCCATCTTCATCCAACTGTGGTGTTTCTACTACAATTTTGTTATAGCCAAGGTCAATGGCATCCATGACCTTACTCTTTACAATGATTGCATTATCATTTTCATCTACGCCATTATATGTCTCATCTACATAAGCACCATACGCTTTAATAATCAAATCACGACAAGCCTTTGTAATATCTACATTCTTTGAACCAATATTCTTACGTCTAGATGAACAACAAGCAGATGCATCAATCAGCTGTACTTTACCCTGATGTGTTACAGGCTTATTCTTCATTACAATCCAGATATATGTTGCAATACCAGTATTATAAAAAGCATTGTTCGGTAACTGCACAATCGCATCCAGCCAATCATTTTCGATTAAATATCTACGAATTTCAGAAGGACCGCTCCCTGCATCACCATTGAATAAAGAGGAACCGTTCTGGATAATTGCCATCTGTCCATCATCTTTTAACTTTGCAAGACCGTTCAGCATGAACAGAAGCTGTCCATCACCCTTTGCTGGCAGTCCCGGTGCAAATCTTCCGGCAGTACCTTTCTTAAATTCCGCTGTGACCTCTTTTTCCTCACGTTTCCACGGAATACCGAACGGCGGATTGCTGATAATATAATCAAACTTATATCCGCTGAACTTGTCATCAGACAAAGTATCACCGAACTGCATATTGTTAGGGTCACCGCCACGGATAAGCATATCAGCCTTTGCAATACCGAATGTAAATGGATTGAACTCCTGACCGAATACAGTAACGTCTGCATCCGCATCCATCTGTTTCAATCTTTCTTCCATACAGGTAAGCATCTGAGATGTTCCCATGGTCATATCATAAACCGTTTTTGAGATTCCATCACCTGTAAATGCTGATTCATCTCCAGCCACAAGAAGGTCACTCATAAGATAAATGATGTCACGACTTGTAAAATGTGCTCCGGCTTCTTCATTGTATGATTCAGAAAATCTACGAACAAGATTTTCAAATATATATCCCATATCAACAGCACTGATTTTCTCAGGTGAAAAATCGCCCTTATCTGTACAGAAATCAGAGATTACTTGATACAGAAGACCAGCTTCTTCCATGTGCTTAATCTGAGAATCAAAATCCATACGTGCAAGAATATCCTGTACATTATCAGAAAATCCATTTAGATATGCCTTAAAATTATCTACGATATTTTCAGGATCAGCAATCAATGTCTTGAACGTAAATGGACTCGTATTGTAAAATTGATAGCCTGATGATTTACGCAAGAAACCATCTTTTACAGCCAACTTTTCTACTTTCTTGTATGTATCAAGAACTGCCTGATGTGTTAGCAGTAAACAATCATGGAAACGCTTGATTACTGTCATAGGTAGAATAACCAAACCGTATTCATGCGGTTTGTATGCTCCTACAAGGTCATCTGCAACAGACCATATGAGAGCTGCTGTATCATTGGAATTTTTTCCAACATTTGTGATTAAATCATTACTGTTCATCTTATTTATCTCCTAGTATAGTATTTTGGTAATTTTATGAAAATTTTATCATAAAATATTAGAAAAGCCCATACTTTTTCAAGTATGAGCTTCCAATATTTTCATTGAACCATTTTTTATCTTTTTATAAATTTTGCATTTATTGTATTTTTCAGTCTCATCAGATATATTGAAAATCTGTTTAAATTATATATGTTAAACATAATCCTGTATCTGTATATGAAATATCTGTTTTTCTATTATACGTATCCGTATCAGACTATAATTATATTTATTTTTGTTACACACCAGGAAGTTATTCAAATATCATATTCTTCTTCACAATTAATACAAAGTGTTCCTGAGCCACCTCGCATTTGTTCAGGATACTTACACCCACATGCTGCACACACACATCCATTTTCGTTTGTAACCATACAACTATCACATAACGTATTCCCTTCATTGTCTCTTTGATTTACTTCCCATTCATATCCTATTTTTTTCCACATTCAGAACAATAATATACATCAAATTCAGAATCCTCATCCTCATATCCATCCTCTTTAATAAATGTTTCATGAATCTTTGCATCCTGATAATCAAAATCCTCATTCCAATTAATTGTTGTATCCACTTTTCTTGTAACTGATACATCAACTCTACCACTACACTCATGCATTCTTCCTGGAGAAGTAATTATATCTTCTGTATTATTATCTATTCCCCAGCAATCATATGACACACCAAACATTTTTATAAAATATGAGATAATATATGTCGCTATTCCAGAATCTACATCTATTCTTTCATAACCATTATATTCAACTTCATCCAATTTCCATTCTTCTACTCCCTCAGAACCAATATGTGAAATATCCACGTGGAGAAAACTTATTCCTGAATAAGCAATTTCACTCCAAATTGAATCAAATACTTCCATATGTACTTCTTCTACAAAAGACTCATCTGTAGCATTCAAAATCATTGATGTTGCATCTGGAGCTTCAATATTAAATTCCCTAGCAATTGCTTGATATAAATCATATCCAATCATAGGAATTAATTTTAAACTTTCACCACTATTTTTTATATTTTTAGTTTTATGTGAAAATTCTTTAATCAATTCTTTTCTAAAAAGGATTGAACCATCATCTAATTTTTCCCACCAATCTTCTTTTACATCATCTGTAACAAAAATAACATTTTTATTATTCAATACGGCATATTCATATGTCTCAGCCCAAACAAGTAAATCCCCATATTTACTAATGCCATCTTTGTATCCTGGAGGCATTTTCTTCTTATATCGATACTGACCTTCCTGACACTGTTTATATATAAACGCTGCTGAAGGAGCTGGCATTTTTGAAAATTTATTTACCAAATCAAACACTTTGTCTATTTCCCAATTATTTAAAAAATCTAGATTTTGATGTTCTATGAAATATAAATCAAATTTATCTTCAATTTCTGTAATTTTTCCTATTAATTCATTAAAGAGCTTATCTATATCTGGATAACCATCTTTAGATAATTCTCTACATTGTCCCTTTATTTTATTTTCTATAGTCGAAATAAGTTGACGACATAGTTCAGCCGAATTCTCTATAGATTTTACCTTTTTTGCATACTCATCTTTTCTGTGCTTTTCATATTCCCACTGCACATTAAATGGAATACAAATATAATCTTTTATACTGTTCAAACATTCTAAGACAAATTCCGCATAATCTGGGGATGAACGATATATCTTCAAAAGTATGTTTGCATCTAATACAACAATATAATTTTTATTTTGAAGAAGTTCTTTTATTGCAATCATTGGATTACTCTGTCTTTCCTTATCATTATCCATAATAATCCGTTCTCTTTCCAAACCTCTTTTTATTTTTTTATCCATGTATAACCTCTTTTTATAATACTTCTCATTCATTATAAGTTCCATTTAATTTTTCATAATATAACATGTTTTTTCCTCCCAAATACTTTTCTCATTTGTTTTCTTATTGGTGATTTTTCACGTTCTTTTTTATATATTTAAGAAAAATTGTAACATATTTTTCCAATTTCACCATAAAAAACACGCAATTCCAGATAATATTTATCCAAAATTGCGTGTTATATTTTTATAGAAATCTCTAAGAGACCCTTAACAATCTATTCAGAAACCTGTAAAAACCCTTAGAAACCTTTAAAATATCAAAAATGAATTCTTTATCAATAAAATAATAATTTTAGAAAAATTCACATGGATACCTATTTGGGAATTCCCTTAGAGTCCTTTTACATCTATTCTGGAACCCCCCAGTATTCGTTTTGGAACCCTCTCGGAACCTCCTAGTATCTATTCGGAACCCTCTTGGAACCCCCTGACCTACATTTTGGAACCCCCTCACGGATATTTTCTATCTATAATCCCCCGACACTTCCATATAACTCCGCTTCCCACGAATATAATCCTCATATGCTATTTCCGGATCTTTGCCCTTGAATACTGTACAAAGTCCGCACATATCACAATCGGCGATGCATGGAAATGTTTTTTGGATGTATTGTCGTCTTTCTTCTTCTGTAGAAACTTCAATTTCTGGTGGTCGCATAATTAACTTCACCTGCCTTGTTATCTTACCAGCCCGGTATGACTTCGGTATTCTTCGTTTAATTGGCGGAGTTCTTTTTCGCCATTAATGTATGGTTCATAAAAAGCATCTACCAGCCCACCGCCTAAGTTGTCACAGCCATTGCAGAAGTCACAGGCTCCCCCGCACTGGCTGAGTCCTTCCTGTACGATACGGATTCGTTCTTCTTTTGTTGTCTCTTTTATTAATATGCTTTTGATTTCCATGTGACATCTTCCTTTCTATTCTATTTCTAATTTTACATTTATTCTATAGATTTACTATAGATTATAACACACGCGTCTTTTTTTCACCACAAAAAGCATCCAGTCTTGAATACTTTTTATATCAAGTCCGAATGTTTTCTCATTTTATTTTTCAAATATCTGGTTCAGTACTTCCCCAATATCCGCCCCAACACAAATCGACTTTTCTTTGATTTCTGTCGGTGCTGCCGCTTCATTCAAGTTAATGCACGCATAAGTTGCATCATCCCAGCTATCCGTCATATTCCAAAAGTTATATTTTATAATTCCCGGTGTATTATAGCCGGTTCCTAATTCTAAAAATACTGTTTTGGTGTGCTTGTGTCTGCGTAAAAATTCGCTATAGCGTTCGGCGGCATTATGCCAGCCTTCATCTTCCACAAAGGTATTATCTGCGCGAAGGTTCATGCTCATTGGTTTGCCGCATTTGGGGCAAACAGGAACAAGTTCTGATGGAATTGCCATTTTAGGAATGATTCCTTCTGGCAGAGTTAATTCTTTTTCTGTTTTTAGCTGTCGCATTGGTTGCAAATGTAACGTGTTTGTGCTTTTTTCTATTCTTGTCCCAATCACAAAGCCCTGTGCCTCGACCATTTTCCTAATCTCTTCTTCATTATCATAGGTCTCCTGATGGCAAGGAACACTACATTGAAAAAGGCCGTAATCGCCCTGTGTATAAAAAAGGCGGTACTTATCAAATCCAGCTTTTTGAAAGCAATGGTCTACATTGGTAGTGAGTACAAAATAATCTTTCTCTTTTACTAAATCATAGAGTTTTTCATATACCGGTTTTGGGGCATCCATATATCGATTAATATAAATGTATCTGCTCCAGTATGCCCAGTGTTCTTCGAAGCTTTCAAATGGATAAAATCCTCCAGAATACATATCCTGAAATCCGTATTTTTTCTGAAAATCAGAGAAATATTTTGTGAATCGGTCGCCGGTATAAGTGAATCCTGCTGAAGTAGAAAGTCCTGCTCCCGACCCGATAATAATCGTATCTGCTTCTTCTATTTTTTCTTTTAATTGTTCTATTTTATTGAAGGATTCCTTCGTAGATTGCTTTGTCCAAATCTTTGAAAACATTGAATATCACCTTTCTTACACTTGTATTTTGTTTGAGAAATTCTTTGACAGTTGCAACTGCAATTTGGGCTGCTTTTTCATTTGGGAAATGAAATTCCCCTGTCGAAATACAGCAAAATGCTACACTTTCAAGTCCATTTTCTGCCGCAAGAGCAAGACAGGATGTATAACAGGATTTTAAAAGTTCACAGTCTTTTTTTGTAACTGTTCCTTGTATAATCGGACCGACAGTATGTAAAATGTATTTACATGGCAAATTATAAGCTTTTGTAATCTTTGCCTTACCTGTTGCTTCAGCATATCCTTGTTCTTCAATAATTTCCGCACATTCTTCTCGTAGCTGCATTCCTGCAAATGTATGAATACAGTTGTCAATGCAACGATGATTTGGAACGTAACAGCCAGTCATACCACTATTTGCTGCATTTACAATCGCATCACATGCAAGCTTTGTAATATCTCCCTGCCAGAGAATAATCCCCGGCTGGATTTCCCCTAAATTGTCTGGCTCCACAATGCCTTTCCGCTTCTTTTCTTCCTGTAAATATGCATCCTGCACTTCTAAAACTTCTTTTCTTACAGGATGCGGCATGCGGATATTCATAAGTCCCCGAAGAAGCAGCCGCTGTTCCTCTGTATTCGTTGGAATCTCCATTCCACGATATTGTGCATTTTCTTTTAAAAGTTCCTGTATTAAATAAATTCGTCGTTCTGATTGATTCATCATGCACTTTCCTTTCTTTTTGCTATATTTTTCTGCTTACTATACCTTCTATTTGTTATATCTTGGGATTGCATTATTACGTTAAAAAAGTCCGTTATACCTCAAGATAGCACTATTATATCGAAAAATTTGCAAGAAAAAAAGTACGCACAAATTGATTACATAGTTACCTGGAAGTAACTGTGCTTTTTTATAATATTTATCCTTTTCCAGAGAATGTCACGCTAAGATTAACATAGTTAGTTTTACGACAAATGATAATTTTAATATAGAGGTATTTTCAGATGAAGGAACCACAATTACTACAGACAAAAGCTTATGATTATTTAATTGACCTGATTAAAAAAGGGAAATTAAAAACGGATAAAATCTATTCTTTAAATCAGCTTGCTAAGGATGCTGGATTTTCAAAAATTCCATTTCGTGATGCTGTATTGCGTCTTGAACAGGAACGTTATATCGACATCCTTCCAAGCAGAGGATTTACTCTCCATAAAATGACCAAAGAAGACATTATCGAAACATATCAGATGAGAAATAATAATTTCGACCATCGCCAAAGACAGCCCGTAAGAAATAATCTAACCCCTATATGTGACCTCGGAGCAAGTGTTGAATACGAGCGCTAAAGCGAGCATTCAACACGCCGCGACTAAAGTCACATATAGGGGTTAGA
>NZ_ACEP01000038.1 GCF_000173975.1 Anaerobutyricum hallii DSM 3353 | reverse complement strand
AATGGGAACATAACCATATCTAATGGATATTTGAAATTACCTAAGATTGGCCAAGTCCGCTTAAAACAGCACAGGATTATTCCAGAGGAATACAGACTCAAATCTGTAACAGTAAGTCAGACCCCAAGCGAAAAATACTATGCAAGTATCCTTTTTGAGTATGAAGACCAAGTACAGGAAAAGAAACTGCAAAAGTTTTTAGGTTTAGATTTTTCCATGCATGAATTATATCGTGACAGCAACGGTAAGGAGCCTGCCTATCCGGGGTATTACAGGAATGCGGAGAAAAAATTAGCGAGAGAACAACGTAAGCTTTCTAAAATGCAGAAAGGTTCGAATAATCGCAATAAGCAGAGGCTTAAGGTAGCAAAACTTCACGAAAAGGTTTCCAATCAACGAAAAGACTTCCTGCATAAGCAGTCAAGACAGATAACCAATGCTTATGATTGCGTATGTATAGAAGATTTAGATATGAAAGCAATGTCACGGTCGTTGAAATTTGGAAAATCCGTTTTGGATAACGGCTGGGGAATGTTCACAACATTTTTGAAATATAAACTGGAGGAACAGGGTAAGAAACTTGTGAAGGTGGGTAGATTTTTTGCAAGCAGCCAGACCTGTTCTGTTTGTGGTTACAAGAATGTTAAAACGAAAAATCTTGCGTTAAGAGAGTGGGATTGTCCGCAGTGTGGAACTCATCACGACAGAGATGTAAATGCGGCGATAAATATCAGAAATGAAGGAATGCGTCTGGTAAATGCATGACCTTAGAGAACAAATACAACCGTGGGACACACGGGGATAGCTCGCATATGCTTAGCACAGTAGTGCTATCGAACGAGAACCAAACTTGCCGAGGTTGGGAAGCCACCACCTCTACAGGTGGGGGAGGATGTCACCACCGAATTTAGAAGCAGACGAAAAATCAGAAACTAGGTCAGCTTGCACAAGATAAACGGGAACTTGATATGAAGTTTGAGATTGCTTCTATATTAAACCGTTGTACTACAGAACTTTCTTTAAATAAAGACATCAACTTAGCCATTAATAATCTTTTACAAATTGTAAATGAATATTTCTACGAAAGGACATTTTACACTATGAATAGAAAATTACTGTTTTTCGACATTGACGGTACACTCCTTGCCGGAGGTATTCCCGGATATATTCCTGACAGTACAATTGAGGCTTTAAAGCAGGCACAGGCAAATGGGCACTATATCTTTATCAACAGTGGGCGTACATATGGATTTATGCCAGAAGCCATTAAGGAATTCCCTTTTGACGGCTATGTTTGTGGCTGCGGTACGGAAGTTATTTTCCTCGGTAAGACTCTTTATCACTATGATCTTGATGAAGATTTGAAGCACAGTCTGCAAAGTATTTTAGAAGAATGTAAAATTCAGGCTGTATATGAGGGCCGCAAGTCCTGTTATTTTCAGAAAACAGAAAAACCTTTCGCCCCTATTACCGCCATTCGTAACTCTTATGCAAAAACAAATCTTGAACAGCCCATCCGCTTTTTTGATGACCCTGTTTTAGATTTCGATAAATTTGTCATTCTAACTGATGAAAACAGCAGCCTTGACTTGTTCCACGAACGCACAAAAGAACATTTCGACTTTATCGCAAGAGAAGAAATGCATCCTTACGGTTTTGAAGAAGTTGTTCCAAAAGGCTGTTCTAAAGCTGGCGGTATTGATTATATTGTAGAACACTTGGGTGAATCTTTAGCTTCTTGTTATGTATTCGGTGACAGCACAAATGACTTGTCTATGCTTACACATGTAAAGAATAGTATTGCAATGGGAAACTCTTATCCTGAAGTACTGGCGAATACATCCTATGTCACTACTCCGATTGAAAGAGATGGAATCAGGAATGCGTTGAAGCATTTTGGATTGATTTAATTTATTGGATAAACAGACGCCTGAGAAAAAAGCCTATATCTGTGATTCTGTCACTTGTGGATTGAATGCCACAGATATAGGATATATGATTTAGAGATAAATATTTATTCTAAGGATATTCAAAGTCAGGAAAGTTTACCCACATAGAATAATTATTCATCTTCCAACAGGCATCTCGCCCCTGCCTGCGGCAGTTACTATTTCAGCAAAATAATATGTTCTGCCGGCAATTCCACCGTTTCTGGAACTTTTTCCCCAATTTCCTGCCACTCCTTTTTAGTGACTTTCCACCATAGCGGACTCGTATTTTTTCCACTTTTATTCTGCAAAATAAGATACATCTCAAATGGTGCTTCAGAAATGCGTTCTAACTGGCAGTCCATTGTATTTAACTTTATAGATTCATTTGAATCCATATCTTTTAAATTTGTATCTTTAGAGACTATCGGATGAATTTCGTGTGCTCGGATTCCTACATGGGTAAGATTTGATGGAATCTCTGTCTGTTCCGGGAAAGTAAGTTTTATATCCCAATCGGATGCATATACCTCATGTGTTCCAGTTTTTGTGGCTCTGGAAATATTTTTACAGCCAGTAAGCCTCGCTGCATTCACGGTTCCCGGATTATCAAATATTTCTTTTGTTTTTCCTAATGTTTCTATCATCCCCTGATGCATAATAACTGTATCGCTGCACATCTGGTACACTTCATCTCTACTGTGTGAAACCATAATAACCCCTTTTTTAAACTGGTTAAGGTATGTCATCATTTCCTGCATTAATTTTTCTTTTAAATAAGCATCTAATGCAGAAAATGGCTCATCTAACAATAAAAACTTTGGCTCTGCTGCCATCATTCGGGCAAGGGCGGCTCTTTGCTGCTGTCCGCCGGAAATACGGACTGGGTAAGAGTTCTCCAATTCTTTTATGTGGAACTGTTCTAAGAGACGTTCCACTATTTCTTTTTTCTCCTGTTTTGACTTGCCTGATGCTGCAAGTCCTGCCTCGATATTTTGCTTTACTGTCATATGTGGAAATAATGCATAGTTCTGAAAAAGGTATCCTACCTTACGCTTCTGTGGCGAAAGATTAATTCCTGACTTTTTATCGAAAAGGACTTCATCATCAAGGACGATTCTTCCTTCATCGGGTGTCTCAATTCCCGCGATACATTTTAAGGTCATACTTTTTCCACAGCCAGAAGAACCTAAAAATCCGACAATACCTTCATCCATATCAAAATCTACAGCAAGCTCAAAATCTTTTAATTTCTTTTTAATGTGAACGGATAATGCCATAATTCTAGCCTTTCTTTTCCATAGAAAAATAATTCATACATACAACTACAATAAAGGAAATACCTACAAGAATCACTACATACTGCCCCGCGTCATCCATTTTTCCTGATGCAACTGCCGAATATACAGCTAATGGCAGTGTTCTTGTCTTTCCTCTGATATTTCCGGCAATCATTGCTGTTGCTCCAAACTCTCCAAGTCCTCTGGCAAATGCAAGAACTGCTCCGGAAATAACTCCTGGCCATGCAATCGGCATCTGCACTTTCCAGAAAATGTTCCACTCACTCATTCCAAGTGTTCTTCCTGCAGAAAGCACGTCAGGATTTACCTGCTCAAAGGCTCCTCTTGCTGATCGGTACATTAATGGAAATGAGATCACAACCGCAGCTAATACGGTTGCTCCCCATGAGAATGCGATTTTTACTGCAAAATATTCAATTAAAAACTTACCGATCGGCCTTCTCATCCCGAAAATATAAAGTAAAAAAAATCCTGCCACTGTTGGCGGAAGCACGAGCGGCAGGGTAAATAACCCATCTAATATTGTTTTCATCGTCTTACTCTTAAGACGGAAAACAAACTGGGCCGCAGCCACCCCCAGAAAGAATGTAATAATAATACTGAGGGTAGCTGTCTTTAAAGATATAATAATTGGTGATAAATCCATTGTCATATACATCCAGCCTGTCTTTTAATTATTCGTTAATTGTGAATCCTGCTTTTTCTAAGATTGCTTTTGCTTCATCTGTCTGAAGGAAATCTTCAAAAGCTTTTGCTTCGTCTTTATGTGCAGAAGAAGAAACGGTACCTACCGGGTAGATTACTGGTGTCTGCATCATAGAATCTTCTGCTGTTGCTACGATTTCTACTTCTTTGTCATCACCATTTGTATTCTCTGTCTGTGCATCTGTTGCGTATACGATACCTGCGTCAGCACTTCCCTCTGCAACCCAGCTTAATACCTCTGTTACGCTTGCTCCAAGACTTGCTTTCTTCTCAACTTCATCGTAAACACCTAAGTTCGTAAGAATTTCTTTTGCGTATTTACCTGCTGGTACGCTTTCAGGATCACCGATTGCAATTGTATCCGCCTTTGTGATGTCCTTGAAACCCTTAATTCCTAACTTAGAATCCTTAGGCGTGATTAATACAACATCGTTCTTTAATAAGTCAACAACAGTATCTTTATCTACAAGGTTCTCATCTACTAATGTGTCCATGTTAGATGTTGCTGCGGAGAAGAATACATCTGCATCTAATCCAGATTCAATCTGCTGCTGTAAATCTCCTGAACTTGCGTAAGTTCCTTCTACGGTTACTCCTGGATTCTCTTTCTCAAATAAAGGAATCAGTTCATCATCAAATGTAGCCTGAAGACTTGCTGCAGCAGCTACAGAAATCTTAGTCTGTCCACCTTCTGCTGCAACCTCTGTTGTTCCTTCTGCTGCACCTTTGTTAGATGAACTTCTACATCCTACACAGGATAAAACCATACATGCTGCTAAAACTGCAACGCCAATTCTCTTCACAAACTTCATGTTTCTCATAATTTCCCCTCGTTTTATTGCGTTTTATATTGTTTTGTTTCGTTTTATTACATTATATTTTATGCACCAGAATTTGTCAATAAATATGCAGCAAAATCTAACAATTTTTTAGTGTTACTAATAATTTTTAATATGCTAGATTTGGATGAATTATTATAGCAATGGTGGAGGGATTTGGGGATGAAAGTTGGGGAGCTGCTGCTTGCTCTGGATTTATTAGAGTATAGTAGTTGAATGGGACATCTGAGAATAAAAGTTAGGGTCTGCAACCACAGTCAGAATAAATAATTTTTCCCATGTTTTCTACATTGTAGCTGCCGAGTCCGGCTACCTCTTTTTGATATTCTGGGGAACGAATGATTTCTATCATTTTCTGATAAGATTTCTTAGTGAAATCTTCTTTTCGGATTACCATATCGTAACTTTCTTCCTGTATGAAAATAAAATCGATTCCTGGTACAGACAGGCTGTGCTTTTCGCTTCCAACTGCCACATCTGCTTCTCCCCTGTTTACTGTCGCTGCTGCTTCAAGATGTGAATTTACTACCTTCTGATATCCATTTACTTCCTGTGTGAAAATGCCTGCCTGACGTAATTTTTCATCGACAAGAACTCTTACTCCACTACCCGGTTCTCTATTTACGATTGTTACATCAGCTCTTTTTAAATCTTCAAAAGATTGAATTCTCTTTGGGTTCCCCTTCTTTACATAAAAACCTTGCTTTCTTTTTAATAAATGAAGAACAATTACATCCGTTCCCGGCAGCATACTGCTGATATACGGAATATTGTAACTGTTCGTTTTTCCATGCCATAAATGCGCTGTTGCTACGTTTACTTCTCCCTGATACATTGCATACAATCCATTGTAGCTTCCTTTATAAGAACGAAATACATTTTCCTCTACACATTGATTCAGGCGATTCGCCAACAGATCAAGAATCATATCCTGACCGCAGATGATAATCTGATTTGAAATTCTGTTTTGCGTTGCACTGGTTGTTCTACTCACTCCAGATATTTCATTTGATACATTCGGTAACTTAGATGTATTTTTTTCAAATTCAGCTTTATCAATATTACTATTATGCCCTGTCTGCATTGAATCTACAACCTTTGCCTGACTTCCATACTGAATATAAAAATCCAGATCCTCCTGACGGATTCTAAGCTGCTTTCCAAGTTTAGAAGCCTTTAAATCACCACGCTTAATCATGTCATATACTGTGTTTTTTCTTACCTTTAATATCTCCGCTGCTTCCTTTGCAGTAAATAACTTTTCACCCATAAGTTATATCCTTTCTCTTAACGATTCCCAACTATTTTCGTTGTATATCCGTGAAATGTAAACATATATTAACAAATTATACACCAAAGATATTGTTGGTGAAAGTAGTAATTTGCCGCAGGCGGGAGAGACGCTTTCTCAGGGAGAGCTGTTCTTTGGCTGGAGATGAATTCATAATTCCGCCCCGACCGAAGACAGAAACTCAGAAGATAAAACATCCCTATTTGTGACCTCGAGCAAAGGATGAATGCGAGCGCTTAAGCGAACATTCAACCTGCAGCGACTAAAGTCACAAATAGGGATGTTTTATCTTCTGGGTTTCATCAAATTTGCCAACAGCAAATTACTGATTCATCTCCCAAATTTATCTCTTGTATATGGAGCCAAAACTAAAAATCAAAGCCTTCAATTGTTGCAAAGTAATCCTCTGGTGTCTCCGCACGACGGATCATTCTTGTGCTTCCATCTTCCTGTAAAAGAATCTCCGCACTCTTTAAGCGACCATTGTAGTTATATCCCATCGAGAATCCATGTGCTCCTGTATCATGAAGTACTAGTAAATCTCCCATATCAATCTTTGGAAGCTTTCTGTCGATTGCAAACTTATCGTTGTTCTCGCAAAGAGAACCTACTACATCATATGTGTGGTCACATGGTTCATTTTCCTTACCCATAACTGTGATGTGATGGTAAGCACCGTACATAGCAGGACGCATAAGGTTTGCTGCACAGGCATCTACACCGATGTATTCTTTATAAGTATGTTTCTCATGAATTGCTTTTACTACAAGATGTCCGTGTGGCGCAAGCATGAAACGTCCAAGTTCTGTAAAGATCTTTACATCTCCCATTCCTGCTGGAACTAAAATCTCTTCGTAAGCTTTACGAACACCTTCACCGATTGCAAAAATATCATTTGGCTCTTTATCTGGTGTGTAAGGGATTCCAACACCACCGGATAAGTTGATAAATCCGATATGAACACCAAGATTCTCTTTTAATTCTACTGCAAGATTAAATAAGATGGATGCTAATGCAGGATAGTATTCGTTAGATACTGTGTTACTTGCTAAGAAAGAATGAATACCAAATTCTTTTACTCCTTCTCTCTTAAGTCGTTTGAATGCCTCAAAAATCTGTGGCTTTGTCATTCCATACTTGGCATCTCCTGGGTTATCCATGATGTCTGTTCCAAGAGAGAAATATCCGCCTGGATTGTAACGGCAGCAGATTCTTTCCGGAATACCACAGGCATCCTTTAAGAAATCAATATGTGTAATATCATCTAAGTTAATAATTGCTCCTAACTTCTTTGCAAGGATAAATTCTTCTGCCGGTGTTTCATTAGATGAGAACATAATGGAATTACCATCAGCAAATCCACAACGGTCGCTCATCATTAATTCTGTTAAAGAAGAACAGTCTGTTCCACATCCCTCTTCCTGTAAAATCTTAAGAATTGCAGGAGTAGGTGTTGCTTTTACTGCGAAATATTCTTTAAATCCTTCATTCCATGAGAATGCCTTGTATAAATCACGAGCTGTCTGTCTGATTCCCTTCTCGTCATATAAATGAAATGGTGTAGGATATTTTTCTACGATTTTATCTAACTGTTCTTTTGTAACAAATGGTTTCTTTTCCATCTTTTTTTCCTTCCTTTATAGCTTATATTTATATCTTTGTTTTTAGATGTTTACTTTTATATTTTGCTTCTGGCTTCTTTTGTAAGTTTTCTTTAATATCTCGATATTCCGTTTTGCGTTTCTTTTATAAGTTTTCCTCTAATATCTTGATATTCCGTTTTGCGTTTCTTTTATAAGTTTTCCTCTAATATCTTGATATTTCACTTTGGACTTCTAATTTTTTATCTGCCCTTCTAATTCTGTTAACTCTGCTTTACAGATGATATTTCTCTCACCGTCTATATCGAAGCATCTTTTTTCTCTATCTCAATAAGCCTGATTTCATTCGCCAGAGCATCTTTTAGCAGCCTTACCAAATTCGGATTAGCGGAATACAGACATGTTGAAGTCTCCTTATCCTGAAGTTCTCCCGTAAGTGCATAATTTGAATCTGTGATCAGGCGAAGCTGTCCATCCGCATCTCCCTCACAGTCTGCACTTCCAGATAAATTTTCAAACTTCTTCGTACGATAAATAATCGCTCCATCCATAGAATATTCTTCATCTGTCAACAAGACAACTTTTTTCTTCTGTGCAACCAATCCTAACAGTTCTTCCCTGAACAACTCTAACACAGATGCCGATACCGAAAGATAAACTCTCTCCTTCGTCTCCTTAAGCATATTGCGGAACTTATCCTCGATGTGCCTTCTGCCACGTATCGTCAAATACTTCGCATCTTCCTGCTTCTGCTTTGGAATCTGCCTCTCTAGAGTTTCAGAAAGTTCCTCCATATAATGAAGCTTATTCGAGCAAAACTCCTTTATCGAAACTGCATGATACTGTACTGCCTGCTCTTCTGCCATATAGGCCGCTCCCTTATCTACCAGCCCCGCCAATGCCGCATATGCATTAGAACGGGAAATGCCAAGCCGCTTCGCTGCTTCATAGCCACTTAACGCACCTTCCCCTAAAAGAAGAACATACACTCTGGCTTCCTGTCTGGTAAGACCAAAGCTCATGAGTAATTCTACGTTATCCATAAAGACCTCGCATTCTGTTTGTAATTTCTAAATAGTCATAATTTATCAATAAGTAGTATCATTCAGTACCACTATAATTCATATATTACAATTTGTCAACTAAATTCTTATTTGCGTAGCAAAACAAACAGACGCCGCTACAGAAGCATAGCAATCGGATTGCCGGAAAAATTATTAAGAAGAAGCTC
>NZ_ACEP01000039.1 GCF_000173975.1 Anaerobutyricum hallii DSM 3353 | reverse complement strand
ATAATTGCATCATGACCTTAAAAAACATAACACAACCGTGGGACACACGGGGATAGCTCGCATATGCTTAGCACGGTAGTGCTATCGAACGAGAACCAAACTTGCCGAGGATGGGAAGCCCCAACCTCTACAGGTGGGGGAGGATGTCACTCTTCATCTCTGGTGATAAACATCATTATAAATGCCAACAACAGCAATACGGAAGATATAAGGATTGCCCGTTCATGGAAGTATTTAATACACTGGTTTCCGATGATCGCCCCGCAGATAAAGCAAAGAATAATTCCGTAATAGAGAAGCCCTTTTTCAAGAGCTTCTCTTTTTTTTGTCTGGAAGAACGTGTAAATATTCTGTGTGCCGCTTCGCAAGTTTCCGATGCACATAGTAGTAGCGATACCATTTCCATGAATTTTACGAAAACTTTCTACCTGAATGCCACAGGCGAGGGAAGTTAAGCTATTTGCAAGAAGGTTATGACTTTGTGGGAGAAAGCTTACGATAGTAAGAATAATAGCCTCTGCCACAACAGAAATCTGCCGCCAATGCAAATGACTTCCTATTCCTGAATTTCGGACAATGTCTGCAAGTGCGATTCCAAAGGTAAAAGCAAGAACAGGGCAAAGGTAGCGGATAGCTGCAGGAATATTTCCTTCAGAAAGATGGACACCGAGAAGGAGCATATTTCCCGTCTGGGCATTTGCAAATACCTCGCCTCTGCCGATATAGGAATAGGCATCCATAAAGCCGCCGGATAGCGCAAGCAGGATACCAAGTTCTATGGATTCTGAAATTTGGACTTTTTTATTCAAACAAAAAACCTTCTTTCTATCTATAAGTGTGATTTACAAGTTCTATACACAATATCTTCAAAAAAATTGTGGATAGACGCAGTGCTTTGGGAAAATATTGTGGATAACTTTATAAAATTTGCATGATTTACAAAAAATAATTCAAAAGATGCCGTAATGATTATAGTGGGAATGAGACTGTTTGTCAATTAGAATATCTTTACTTTCAAATGGTAGAATGTTATCATAGTAGCTGTTGACCAAGGAAACATCTACATGATTTTTTCATTAAAAATATAGGAGGATTGCAATGGCAAAGAAAGCATTAATCGCTATGAGTGGTGGTGTTGATTCATCAGTAGCAGCATACCTTATGAAAGAGGCAGGATATGATTGTATTGGTGTGACAATGAAGCTTTATGATAATGAAGATATTGGAATGGCAAGGGAGAAAACCTGTTGTTCTTTAAGTGATATTGAGGATGCCAGAAGCGTGTGTGTTAAACTGGGAATCCCATATTATGTATTTAATTTTAAAGATGATTTTAAGGAAAAAGTTATTGATAATTTTATTTCCTGTTATCAGAATGGAATGACACCGAATCCCTGCATCGAGTGTAATCGTCATTTAAAATTTGAGCATTTATATAAGAGAGCGAAGGTATTACATTGTGATGTTATCGTAACGGGTCATTATGCAAAAATCACACACGATGAGCAGGGATATCATCTGTTAAAAGGTGTCGATGACAGCAAGGATCAGAGCTATGTACTGTATTCTCTTACACAGGAACAGCTTGCCAATACATGTTTCCCTTTGGGAGATTACAGCAAGACAGAAATTCGTAAGATTGCAGAAGAACAGGGATTTTTCAATGCCCATAAGCACGATAGTCAGGACATCTGCTTTATTCCAGATGGAGATTATATGTCATTTATCGAGAAAACAACGGGCAAAAAGAGCGAGCCGGGAGACTTCGTAAATCAGGAAGGCGAAGTAGTCGGTAGGCACAAGGGCTACTATGGCTATACTATCGGACAGAGAAAAGGTCTCGGCATATCCGCACCAAAGCCATACTATGTAACAGAAATCCGCCCGGAAGAGAATAAAGTCATCGTCGGAAGCAATGAAGACTTATTTAAGACTGATTTAATTGCAAATGACTTCAACTGGATAGAGAACTTAGCGGAGGACGAAGTCGCTAAGGCAAGAATCCGCTATCACCAGACAGAAAAAGAAGCAACCGCCAGGAAAAATTCAGATGGAACAGTAGACATTCATTTCTTAGAACCACAGCGTGCGATTACCAAAGGCCAGGCAGTAGTCCTGTATAGGGATAACCACGTAGTGGGGGGAGGAACAATCATAAAATAATTTTTGATTTGCCGCAGGCAAAGGAGACGCATCCCAAGAGAAAAGAAATCTGTGGTCGGATTGCCAGAAGAATTTAGAAAAGAGTCAGTAAAAAATTACCCCATTTTGTTCCGTTGTGCTAAACGTTCCATTTTGCCCAATAAAACAGAAACTTCGGAGAAACGAATCCGAAGTTTCTATGGTCAAAATTCCACAGCACAAAGTCACAAAATGGGGTGATTTTTTACTGACTCTTCTTCTCGTATTCTTCTGGCAATCCGACCACAGATTTCTTCACTCTCGGGGAGCTGTGCTTTGGTTGGGGCAGAATCAGAATATTATGTTAGATAATTTTGAGATTTTTCAAAAGGTTATGGCTTTCCAGAAAATGAATACTAAAGATTGACATATAAGTGATTGCTATGATATCACAGCAATTTTACAATAATAAATTAAGTTGTCTTTTATCTATTTTGCAGAATTAAAGTAAGCAGGCGTTTTCAAAATTTTTAAGCCGGATTGCACAGAAAAAATTGAAAAAGAATGGGTTCACTATAAGATTGAATTTTATTCCTTTGCGCTGTGGAGTTCTGACTGTAACCTCACGAGATTGTTTTTGAGCAAGGTTGTTTTATCAGGCAGAATGGAACATTTAGCGCGACAGAACAAAATCAAACTTATAATGAACCCCTTCTTTTTAGATATCTAAGATAATCTGGCAACAGCCAAAGACAGCTCCCAACGAGAGAAGCCATCCTATATTTGTGGCCTTAGAGCAAGGATTGAATGCGAGTATGTAAGCGAACATTCAACCCGTAGTGATAGAGTCACAAATATAGGATGGCTTCTCTCGTTGGGAGCGTCTCCCCTGCCTGCGGCAACCCAGAGCTTAATAAGAAATTACCGTAGTATTCGCTGGCATATATTTCCAGATATAATATGCATCGGAGTCCATCAGACGCACACATCCATTAGATGCTGGTTTACCAATTGTAGCATCTGCATACACCGTGCTTGCAATTGGAAATTTATGATGATTCTGGCTGCTGCCGGATGGGTAACGGTGTACTCTGGTGTGGAAAGAGTTTCTTCCACAATAATGAGTTATGTATTCTTCATAAGTATTAACATAATACCAGCCATTTTCCTTCTGACCAATGCGGAAAGTTCCATGGGGAGAACGGGTATTATAGTTTCCGGAGGCGCAAGGGAACGATTTAATTAATTTCCAATTGTTCTTTCGACCCTGAAAAATGCTGACTTCCTGTGTATAATGACTGACCCAGATTAAATAGCTGGTTTTGCTGGAATACTTTTTAACATAAGCAAGTTTTTGAGCAGTAGAATATTTGGATGTTGTGTAGTTGCATTTGAAAGCGCGAAGACTTCCTGTAGTGAGGTAGTAGGTCTTTCCTTTATAGAGAATCTCGCTTCTCTTATATTTGGTATTACGTCCGATTAAATCAACGGTTACACCGCTGCTTAATGTTTTAACAACTTTTTTAGAAGTCCAGGAACGGTAAAGAGAAACTTTCTTGGTTGTCTTGCAGAAGTAAGTCATCGTTCTTATTGTTTTTAATGGTGAAAGTAAAGTGTTAGGGGTACAGCTTACAGTAGCTCCTGTTGAAGAAGTATAATTCTTTCCATTAATCGTTGTGTAAGGTTTTACCATAAAAGTAATACTTGAAGCGCCGCTTGTAATGGAAGTCTGATAAGTGGAGCGGGTGGTGTTTGCTAAAAGAGTGTAGCGGCTGCCCTTTTTTTTATATACACTGTAACCGCTTGCGTTATAAAGTGTGTTCCATTTTAAGTTGAGACGGCTATTGCTTGCGTAGACAGATAATCCAGTTACATTCTGTGAAATGGTTACGGGAATCGTAGCAGAGAGCTTTCTGGAAACTGTTTTTGCGTTAGGAGCGAATGCTTTTACAGTAAATGTGTAGGTCTGGCCTTCATTTAACTGATTAAATGTATAAGTTCCGGCTTTTTTAAACTTAACAGAACGTCCATCGGAACAAAAGAGTTTATATTTATTAGCTCCAGTGACGGCTTTCCATGTGATTTGTGCACTTTTATATCCTGGTGTAACAGTAAAATAAGGTGCTTTCAGTGAGACGGCTTCGGTTGAACTGGTTGTGCTCTGGCTTTTGACCGTTGTCTGACTTGCATTCAGAGAAACTGCCGGATAAGTGCAAAGCCCGAAGAATAAAAGGGCTGAAGCGACAGAAAGACAGAGTTTATTTGTTATTTTCATGAAAAATCTCCTCTCTCATAGTATTAATGGTCATTGATAATTTACTATCTGACTAATATAACAAATCCTGCTACCAGAAGTCAAGGAGATGGATTTACTATTTAATTCAAACAAAATTCAGCCAAAGCCCTCTGTTTCCATCCCCCGAATCTCTCCAACCATTATTTTAATTCAACTAAAAACAGCCAAAGACAGCCCCGGAAGAGAAACGCTATCCTATATTTGTGGCCTTAGAGCAAGGATTGAATGGGAGCCAGTAAGCGAACATTCAACCCGCAGTGATAGAGTCACAAATATAGGATAGCGTTTCTCTTCCGGGGCGTCTGTCGCTTAACGAATTAAACTAGCCAAAAATTCTGGGAGAATACTTTCTGGTACTTCCATTTCTCCCTGTCCTTTAAATAAGGAAATATGTGGTTTGTTCTGACCGTGGAAGTCTGTTCCGCCTGTTTTAAGAAGACCCCACTGTTTGGCAAGACCAGCAACATATTCCTGTTCAACAGGAGTGTAAGTGTTATAGTAAGCTTCAATTCCAACAAGGCCGGCTTCTTTTAATTCGCGGACCAGAGTTTCTTTTTTGGCGGAATCTAACTTTTTATAGAACATAAGGTGTGCAAGAACAGGGACACCGCCACTGTTTTTGATTAGTTCGATTGCTTCCTGCGGAGTAGGCATGATACGTTCCACATAGCAGCATCTTCCCTCTGCAAGATATTTATCAAATGCTTCTTGAACAGAAGAAACATATTTCTTTTTCATAAGAAGCTTTGCGATATGTGGGCGGGCGATTGTTTCGCCTGGCTTATCTGGTTTGATTTCGTCCATGGAAATCTTAAAGCCCTGTTCCTGAAGTTTCTCAATAATTTTTGCATTACGTCCGTCACGGCTTTCACGACAAACGGCAAGGCGTTCTAAGAGAGCCTTATTTTTTGTGTCGATGTTATAGCCAAGAACATGAATTTCTACTCCGTGATAGTCTGTAGAAATCTCTACACCAGAGATGGCAGTAAGTCGTTCTTTATGTTTGGCAGCAGCTTTCTGAAATTCTTCTGTGCCAGCAACTGTATCGTGATCGGTAAGAGCAATTACAACAGGATTTTTATCACCAGCAAGTTTTAGGGCATCATTTATAATTTCTGTTGGGGAAAATGTACCATCAGAAGCAGTAGAATGAATATGTAAATCAATATAAGTTTTCAAAATGTACTCCTTTCATGCAATAATCAATCAAGTATCTATAATATTCTATATCTAGTATCGCAGAATTAGTTAAAAAAATCAATGTCTATGACAATTATTTATATGAATTGAAAGAAAGTGATGGAAAATGTGTAATAATGCAATACTTGTTTGTAATAATTGCATAAAGGTGTTAGAATATCTTTATTGAGAATGAGAAGCTAAACAGGCAGACAGAACATGTAACGGAGGTTAATCTATAATGGAAGATATGATGAAAGCGTTGTTGGATGTGGTGAGAGCACAGCACACTGCAACAGAAGGAAGCGAAGAAAGACCATTTGATATTAATGATATTATTGATATGGCGCTGAATATTACCGGGAGACCAGAAGAACCAGAGGAACAGCAGGAACTTTCTGATACGATTCAGAAGCTGGCAGAATCTCTGGCACCAGATATTTTCCCACCGAAGACATTTGAGGAGATGGATGATTCCGAGCAGGCAGCTTCTGCAGTGAATATGATAGAGGAACGGTTAAGAAATGGTGGCAGAAGAAGAGAGACAGCAGCCCCACAGTCACAACAGGAAATGACTCCGCAGCAGAATAGTTTACAGATGCAGAGTGAGTCACATGAGGAGAATCCTTTTGCACAGGTAATGGAGAATGAAAATGCGAATATTCAGCAACAGTCAGAAACTGCAGATGGATATGGAAATATGGCATCCACAGACAGTGGTGCGTCCGAAGATTATGGTAATGGCAGTTCTTACGATATGTTTGGACAAGACGATGTAAATCATCAGGAAGCGGCGAATCTTAATGATTTGATCTATAATAATTTTATGCAGATGATGGGATTAAATGATCCTAAGGTAGAATATCCATTTGACCGTTCTCAGATTCGATATGGAAGGGAAAAGACAGCGACGGAAATGCTTGCAGAAGATGAGGCCAACAAGGCAGAAGAGAGAGCATTAGAAGAGCAGAGAAGAAGGCCAGTTTCAGCCTGGGAACTTGCACAGTCAGCTGTGGATAAGGATGAGGAAGCACATCAGAAAGAGGAATATGAACCTAAAGAGATGAAGATGCCAGAAACCAAATCAGCTTCTCAGTTAGCCGCAGAAGCAATCGCGAAGGCCAAAGAAGAGGATCAGATGAAGCTTGAGGCAGAAAAGAGAGCAGAACGTCTTATGGAAGAGGCAAGAAAGCGCGGAAAAGATCCGATGGAATTTGCACTTCATCAGCAGGAAATTTTAAATTATATGGAAAAGAACAGTGATGAACTCGTTTCTTTTGAAGATTATGAAGATTTATCACCAGAGGAAAAATTAGAGATAGAGAAAGAACTTTATCGGGAAAAACAGATTGAAGCGGGAGTGGCTCCAGAAGATATCAGTGATGAGTTACCAGATGAGATTCTGGAACAGTCTGGAATCGCACCAGATCAGACAGCAGGAGAGCAGAATAGTCAGGAGTCTGCCGGACAGGGAGATGGAACAACAGCACAGCAAACCAGCCAATCACAGGGAATGCCGGCATTTTCAGATGATATGCTTCGTATGATTAGTCAGGAAGTAGTACAGGAAAATGCAGAGATGATTCTGGCTGAAGATGCCAATGCAGACTTAGGATTAATTAACGAGACGATTTTCGAAAACTTGAAAAATCTAATGAGTCAGACTGGCGGAGCTGTGACGCAGGAAGATATGGAATCTTTGATCGGAGAAGTTATTTCCAGAAATACGTCTTCTGACTCAGAAGAAAAACAAGAAACTTTGGCGCAGACGGAAACAGGTACTACAGCTGAAACGGCACCGATGGCATTTGAAGGCGAAAGTGCAGGCAGTGCTGTTGGAAGTGGAATGGCAGGAACGAGGGAACCAGCAGTGGAAAGTTCACAGTCAGAATCACAGAGCCAGCCAATGTCAGCGGTAGAACTTGCCAGGGCAGCACAGCAGGCAGCTAAGCCAGAGCCACAGGAAGCCAGAGAAACAAAGTCAGCAGTAGAACTTGCAAAAGAGGCACAAGAAAACGCAGTACAGAAGAAGGCTGAACCAATATCGGAGACAGAGGAAGAACTGAGCGAGGATGATTTAAACTTTGATGAATTAGATTTAGAAGAGGAGTCCGAAGAAAGTCAAAGTCCTTCCATTGAAGAATTAAAGGCACAGCTTAAGGCAGCGGAAGAAGCATTGGCAGCAGAGCAGTTAAAAGCGGCACAGAAAGCCGGGAAAGCAGAGGAAGAGAAGAAATCAGAAGAAATTCCGAAAGAGGAAGAAGCAACAGAACAGCCGATGGAAGAGAGTGCATCAACAGCCGGGGAACAGACAGCAACAGAAGAAAGTTCTGAGATAACCCCTGCGCCGACAGCAGAAGAAGTACAAGAACAGCCTGAGTATTCTGAAGTTTCAGAAAAAGAAGCGGAAGAATTTGAATATGTTGATCCGGGCGAATTAGTTCTTGGAGACCACACACAGGCAGAGATAGATGAAGCTTTGGATAATCTGGCATCTCTTGGCCTGGAGGGTGAAGTCTATGAGCGTGCAAAAAGAATGCTCTTACTGGAACTTGCTGGTTCAGAAGTAGCACTTGATGCATGGCTTGAAGAACAGGAAAATGGCAAGAAGAAAAAGGCAGCGGTATCCGCGTTAGATACAGAAGAAGATGCTCTTGAAGATTTAGAAGATTTAGATGAAGATGACCTCGAGCGAGAATTAGAACTTGCTATGGATGAAGACTTTATTGAGGAAGATTTAGAAGAACCTGCAAATGAAGAAACTTTAGAAGAAAGCAGTCAGGACAAATCTGAAGAAACAGAAAAAGAGGCAGTTTCTGAGGAGAATTTAGAAGAAAACTCTGCAGAAAAAACGGAGGACGAATCTGATAAGACGGAAGGTGCCGAAGATGTATCAGAACAGCCAGAAAGTATTTTAAAAGAAGCTTCTGAGGAAGAAATAAGCAGTGAAGAGGAAAACTCTGAGGAAGAAGAGGGAGAGACCTCAGAGGCAGCTCAGGAAGAAGCAGCAAATAAGGAGTTCTCTGAGACAGAAGAAGAGGCAGCAAATAGAGAATACTCTGAGACAGAAGAGAAAGAGGCAGCAAATAGTGAGTGCTCTGAGACAGAGGAAAAAGAGATAGCAAATAAGGGAGTTTCTAAGAAAATAGAGAAAGAAGCAGAATACAAGGAAGCAGAATACATTTCTGAATCAGAAGACACAATTCAGGTAGAAAAAACAAGACCGGAAAAGGCAGAGAGGACATCTTCACAGACGAAGAAGCCTGCACACAGTGAGAGAACATCACATTCCAGAAAACACAAGAATATTGTAAAACGTAAGGAAAAAACAGCTCCAGAAAAAGAAGAAAGAGAATTTAGCGCAGTAGTTCTAACAGGAAAGAATGTCGAAGAAAAAGAATTCCAGGTAAGTGTCCGCAATCCATTTGTTCTCAAAAACTCTGCAAGCTTTATGGATAAATTTGAAGAGTATATTGTAGATACACAGGAAAACAGAAAGTTAAGCACAGGATTCAAACGTTTAGATGCAATGCTCCGCTATGGCCTTCATAAAGGAAGTTACTTTGTAGATGCTACACCTCAGTATTTAAAGAACGGATTTATGCAGCAGATAGCCGACCGGGCAGCAGAAAGCGGTGTAGATGTACTTTATATTTCAACAGAGCTTACCCGCTATGACCTTATGGTAGATACTATCTCTCGTCTCAGCTATGAAATGAATAAAAAAGATGAAGAAAAAGCAGTATCCTCTATGGCAATCATGACAGGAGAAAAAGGCGCAGATATTCGTTCTTTAAAAGATGAATTGAATTGGTACAGAGGACGAATCAGTGAACATCTTTTTGTACTTGATCAGGAAGCAGTGTCTGAATATGTAGAAAATATGGAAGATGCCTCCGCAGGAGATATATTAGCAGAACTTATTCGTTCCATCGTAACAGAGGGAGCACATAAGCCAGTGGTATTTATTGATAATATTGAAAATATACTCTCAGTAGAAGATTCTGAGGATATGAAACCGCTCATGGATGGAATCCGTAAACTTGCAAAAGAACTGGGAATTCCGATTATTATGTCCTACGGATATGCACCAGCAGAAAGTGAAAATGAGCTTGACCCAGATGAAATCGAATATCACAAATCATTAGGAAATATGTGTGATGTATATCTTGAACTCAAATATGCAGATATGATAACAGAGGATTATGAAGAATTAACAGAAGATGATATTCAGGAAATGGTAGAAAACGGTGAAATGCTTCTTATTAACGTACAACTTCATAAAAATAGAAGAACAATGAAAGCATCCTGTCAGATACAGGCAACACCGAAGTTTAATTATTACGAAGAATAGTGATTTGCCGTAAGCAAATAGACGAAACACCAAAGAGAAGATATCCTATATCTGTGACTTTAGTCGCGGCGGTTTGAATGCTCGCTTATGCGCTTGCATCCAAACCTTGCTCCGAGGCCACAGATATAGGGTATTATATGGCGCTATTCCGTAATCCCAATATAATCCGTTACAACCTTAATCTTCGCACTGATCTTCTGAAGCTCTTCTGTTGGTTTATAATCTTTCGTACCAAAGAGATATTCGTGTGCTTTTTTTACATTTGTCTGGGCTGTAATTGGAAAACCGTAATAGATGCCGTTATATCGTTCATCTTCAGATTTAAAAGGATAAGCCTGCGAATCTTCTATCTTACAACGTGCCATGGAAAGAGTCAGCTTTGTGAGAGCGTCATTAGAGAGGCTCGTTTTACACTGTGGAAGAACAGTACTGATTAACTTTCCAAGTTTTAGCGGCTGTTTTTTAGCTGTATTCATAATACCTTCAAGAACAAGTCGCTGATGGTTAGCTCTTGCGTGATCTCCGCCTTCCATGTAGCGGATACGAGAGTAGGCAACAGCCTGATTACCATCGAAGGTATAAGTTCCGGTTTTTTCAAACTTCGGAGAATTTCCACCATTAATATGATTCATATTACCAATATAATCATTTAAATTCTGTAATTCTTTTTCGGAATTAATGGTCAATGGAATGCCGCCAAGCACATCAACAGCATCGGCTAGTGCTTTAAAGTTAACTGTGGCGAAATCTGTGATATTTAAATCCAGGTTACGGTTAATTGTGCGAAGGGCAAGTTCTGGTCCGCCATAAGAATATGCTGCATTAATCTTATCGTATTCGCCATCAATACTTACATAGGTATCACGGTAAATAGACATCAATTTTACCTTTTTGGTTGATTTATTGATGCTGGCAATGATGATACAGTCGGTACGGGAACCTTTATCTTTAATTTTATTATCCTGACTATCAACGCCAAAAAGAGCAATATTTTGATAATCTTTTATATTAGCATCCGTATCATTTACAGTTACACTTGTTTTATCTAAAGGATATTTTTCTATTTTGGAGAATGCACCTTTTAATGAGAAACGGAATGCAAAAACCGCCCCGGCAATTAAAAGAATGATTAAAAGAAGGAAGGGAAAACATCCCCGTTTTTTCTTTTTTTTACGTTCATGATAAGTTAAAGCTCGTCCGCCAGAAGTCTGCCGCTTTTGAGACTTTGTATCAGGCTTGTTCTGGGAAGAGGACTTCTTTGTTGATGGTTTGCCAGAATTTTTTATAGAAGAACCAGAGGAATGATATCCTGTACCGGAAGAACTTCGAAGCAGGCCATCAGTATTCAATGTGGAATGTGTATGATGGTCGTGAGAAGTTTCGAAATTATTCTGAGAACTTCGTCTGCCGCCTGTGCTGGAATAGTTATATTTGTTTTCAATGTTATCTTTACTATATATTGAACCATATTTCATAAAATATGCCTCCATTCTGTCATAGGTACTTCTGGAAATTTAATAGGTTTATGGAATGTTTCGGAGAGTACATTCATTAGTTAAAAAATCTGTGTTAGTAAGCATTTTTATTGACAAATCCTTTAAATACAGTAAGAAATAGAATCTTAATATCAAAAGATAATGTCCAGTTTTCAATATAAAAAATGTCATGTTCAATTCGTCCCTCAATGGATGTGTCTCCACGGAAGCCGCAAACTTGTGCCCATCCTGTCATACCGGGACGTACCTGATGCTTTATCATATAACGAGGAATCTCCTCTTTAAATTTCTCAACGAAAAGAGGTCGTTCTGGCCGTGGACCAATGAGACTCATATCACCCTTTAATACATTAAATAACTGTGGCAGTTCGTCAAGACTGGTCTTACGGATAATTCTTCCCACGGGAGTGACCCGGGGATCGTTGTGTACTGTCCAGGCCTTTTGTTCCTTAGAGGCAGACTGTACTCCCATCGATCGGAACTTGTACATTTTAAAAGGTTTATTATGAAGACCGACTCGTTCCTGACAGAAAATAATTGGTCCTGGGGAACTCTTTTTAACGAGAACAGCAACAACAGCCATAATCGGTGAAAAGAGAATGATACAAACGATAGAACCAATAATGTCCACAAGACGTTTGATACATTTGTTTACAGTATTTGTAAGCGGAACATTACGGATGTTGATAACCGGAAGTCCGTTCAAATCCTCAGTAACTGGGTTAGTAGAAATAAATTTATAATAATCTGGAACAAACTTTGTATGCACACCAGACTTTTCGCAGATAGCAACCATATCTCCCAGTTTATAATACTCTTTCAAGCTGAGTGCGATTGCCACCTCATCCATAGAAGTGTTCTGAAGAAACTTTTCTACATCCTTTAACTTACCAATGCAAAAAGTATTGCGGTAAGAAAAGTCAGCCTTGAGATTATCATCGAAAATACCGTGAATGGTGTAGCCCCACTGTGGGTTTGACTTAATACGGTCGATGTAGGCTTCGGCTGCTGCACTGAAACCAATAACAACAACATGTTTAAGATTAAATCCCTTTCTGCGAGTTCTTTCTAATGCATAACGGATTGCCGCCCTTTCAGCAATGGTAAGAAGCATGGAAAGAACATAGAACATTAACTGAAGACTTCGTGAAACATGGGGAATCTTCATAAAGATTATATATATAAAGAAGAAAACCATTCCAATGGAATTCGCCTTAATGAGATTCGCATACTCTGAAGTCCTATTTTGAAATCTTTTTGGTTTATATAAATTAAACTTTGCATATAAAATAAGGTATACAGGAATCAGAACAAGAAGTATACCCTGATATTGCCACAACTGCCGCCAGTAACCAAAACGAGGAAAAATGTCTTTAAAAAGAGGGCATATATATCGAATATAGTAACTAAGACAAAAGGAACAATAAATAACCAGTGCATCAAGAACGACGTGGAACCGGTTAAGATATTTTTGATTCTCTTTAATCATAAAAGTGTACCTCCATCACCCAAAAGGGATATATATATGGAAAAAAGGGCGTAATATACCTCTTACTGGGATAATTTTCTAACTTATTATACAATAGAATAGGGCATTCCACAAGGTTATTTCTTTTCCTGCTTTTACGAAAAAAGTGTGAAAAAGCTGCAAAATCAGTAGAAATCCATAAATTTGCCATAAATACAACACAAATTTATCACACATCGTTGCTAAGATAAGGTTACAAACTTAGGAAAGGGGATAACATTATGAACGAATTTGAAAATGGATTCCATAATGAGAATTTAGAGAACAACAGGATAAATAACCAGGAAAACAACAGTCAGCAAGTAGCTATAGATGTAACACCGATTGAGGAATCGGTAACACAGGAGAATACAGAGAGTCATAGATATTCTTACAGAGAACAAGGTACAGGTGGCAGTTCCTATCAGTATGACAATGGAAATAATTGCAACGATACTTATAATAATTCTTATAGCAGCCACGGATGGAGAGATGAGAGTACTTATAATAATGAAAATTATTATGGGAATATCCCGCCGGAACCTGATAAGAGACGCAGACAGAGAAAGAATGGCAGTAAAAATAATAAGAACGGAATGGGTAAGAAAGCCGCCAAGTTAGTTGCATCTGCAGCAGTATTTGGTCTTGTAGCGGGAGCCTGCTTTGTAGGAGTGTCCGTAGCAAAAGATAAATTATATCCTTCTACAGCAGATCGAATTGAAACAACATCGGGAACAACAAGTGCAAAGAGCGAGACATCATCAAGCGGCTCAAGCAGCTCCAGCAGTAATGTAGCAAGTGTAGTTAATGAAGTGATGCCATCTGTTGTATCTATTACAAGTACAATTCAGTCTTCCAATTATTATGGCTTTGGTACACAGGAATCAGAAGGAGCAGGTTCAGGATTTATCGTTGCAAAGACAAAAGATAATCTTATGATCGCAACAAATAATCATGTAGTATCCGATGCCACTTCCCTCACCGTAGGATTTGTAGATGATACAACAGCAAAAGCTACAGTTGTAGGAACAGATTCCAGTGCAGACCTTGCAGTTATTTCTGTAAAGATAAAGGATATCAAAGACTCTACAGCATCAAAGATTAAAGTTGCAACACTTGGAAGTTCTGATGATTTAAAAGTAGGAGAAGAAGTAGTAGCAATCGGTAATGCATTGGGATATGGACAGTCCGTTACAACAGGTGTAGTCAGTGCAAAGAACAGAGAAGTATCTTTAACAGATGGAACAATGAATCTTCTTCAGACAGATGCCGCAATCAACCCTGGTAACAGTGGTGGTGTACTTATTAATATGGATGGTCAGGTTGTAGGTATCAACAATGCGAAGTTAGAAGATACATCCGTAGAAGGTATGGGATATGCGATTCCTATCACTACAGCTAAAACTATCTTAACAGATTTAATGAATGCCAACAGCGTAAGCACAAAAGATGCTGCATTCCTTGGAGTCGTAGGCCGTGACATTAATGAATCTTATTCCAGCGCACTTGGAATCCCTAGCGGAATCTATGTATCACAGGTAGTCAGCGGATCACCAGCAGAAAAAGCAGGAATCTCTGCAGGCGATGTCATTACCAAGTTTGAGGGTAACAACGTATCTACAATGTCCGGCTTAAAAGAAAAACTGGCACTGAAAAAAGCTAATACAAAAGTAAAAATCACATTTAAGAGAGCAAACCAGAGCGGAACATACGAGGAAAAGACCGTTACAGTAACTCTTGGTAAAAAGAGTGATTTCAGTGATGTAACAACAGATAACTCCAGCGATTCCAGCAATGATTCCAATAATAACTCCAATAATGGAAATAATAATGGAAACAGCAATGGCAACTCTGGTAATAGCAATGGAAATTCCGGAGACTATGGTTATGGCAATGGAAATTTTGGAAATGACAATGGCAATGGATATATAAATCCATATGAATATTTCTTCGGAAATAACTATTAATTTACCATTTAATTCGGAAGCTGTCTTTGGATGATTTTTAGATGAATTGAATTTAATCATAGTCCAAAACAGCAATCTACAAATCCCTCCCTTGATAGCAGGTGATAGCATAACCATGGTCAGTGCATTTTTGCAACGGCCTAGAGCGTGTTTGAAAAATCATTCCTGCAACCTGCACGCCCCAATTTGCGGTATATTTTGCCTTCATTCAGTTGACGTAGCCCGCTACGCCGCCCTCATTCAGGCGAAATCTCCCCTAAATTGTAACGCACATCTTGCAGAAAGCATTTTTCAAACACGCTCTAATACAGAAAAACTTTATACAATATTATATAAAAATGTGCCTTAGAACAAGCTCTTAATGCGATTGAGCATTAAGAGTGCAGTGATACGAAGCATTTTATATAATATTGTATAAAGTTTTTCGTCTGTTTTTTAAAAAAACACTTGACATCTCTTCATACCCATGATATCATACCAAAGTATGAACGCCGAAGACAGCAGGCGCCGTAAGGCATAAAGTGAGAACACCTGCCGAGGAAGTTATATTCAGATAATTTTATTCTTAGAATATTTCTGCTCTTTGTCTTTGGACAGAGAGTTTTTTTATTTCATCGAAAGATGAACTGACGGCGGTACACACAAATATTTAAGGAGGTGCACCAGGAAGATGGCTAAAGTAGAATTAAAACAGCCTATTGTTGACGAGATTAAGGCTCAGCTTGACGGAGCTAAATCTATGGTAGTTGTAGATTACCGTGGAATTTCCGTAGCTGATGTAACAGAACTTCGTAAACAGTGTCGTGAAGCAGGTGTTGTTTATAAAGTTTATAAGAACACTATGGTAAAACGTGCTGTAGAAGGTACAGAATTCGAAGGCGTTGTAAAAGATTTGGAAGGAACAAACGCATTTGCAATTTCCAAAGATGATGCAACAGCTCCAGCAAGAATCGTTGCTAACTTTATTAAGAAAGCAAAATGCTGTGAGTTAAAGAGCGGTGTTGTAGAAGGTACTTACTACGATGCAGCAGGTATTGCAACAATCGCAACTATCCCATCAAGAGACGAACTTATCGCAAAATTCATGGGAAGCATTCAGTCCCCAATTACAAACTTTGCCCGCGTAATCAAACAGATCGCAGAGCAGAAAGATGGTGGAGCTGCAGAATCCGAAGCAGCAGCTGAATAATTAATATTATAATATAAGATTTATGGAGGGAAATAAGATGACAACTCAGGAAATTATTGAAGTTATTAAAGGTTTATCCGTATTAGAATTAAATGATTTAGTAAAAGCTTGTGAAGAAGAATTTGGTGTATCCGCAGCAGCAGGTGTTGTAGTTGCAGCAGGAGCAGGTGCTGGAGAAGCAGCAGAAGAAAAGACTGAATTCGATGTTGAGTTAACAGAAGTTGGCGGACAGAAAGTTAAAGTTATCAAAGTTGTTCGTGAAATCACAGGTTTAGGATTAAAAGAAGCTAAGGCTGTAGTTGATGGTGCTCCTAAGGCAATCAAAGAAGCAGTTTCTAAAGAAGAAGCTGAAGACATCAAGAAACAGTTAGAAGAAGTTGGAGCAAAAGTTACAGTTAAATAATTGTAGTTTTCCAATATTTAATTTCTTGAACGAACGCTCGGAGGGTGTAAGCTCTCCGAGCTTTTTTTGTTGGAGGTATAATAATGAGTAAAAAGTGCCCTTATGAAAAAAAATGTGGTGGCTGCCAGTATATTGACCTGCCATATGAAGAACAGTTAAAGAAGAAACAGAAAAATACAAATAAGCTTTTAAAAAGTTTTGGAAAGGTAAAGCCGATTATTGGAATGAAAGATCCGTGGCATTACCGTAATAAAGTACATGGAGTTGTAGCAGGAGACCGCCACGGCAACTGCTTTACAGGGATTTATGAGAACCGTAGCCATCGTGTTATTCGTGTCGATTCCTGTCTGATTGAGAATCAGAAAGCGGATGAAATCATGAATACAGTAACTTCCCTTATGAAGTCTTTTAAGATGCGTCCATATAATGAAGATACTGGCTATGGATTTTTGCGCCACATTTTAGTTCGTACCGGTTATCATACTGGTCAGATTATGGTTGTATTAGTTACAGCATCTCCAGTATTTCCATCCAAAAATAATTTTGTAAAAGCACTTCGAAAAGAACATCCGGAAATCACAACAATTATTGCAAATGTAAATAACAGAAATACTAGCATGGTTCTTGGGGATAAGCAGCAGATTCTTTATGGAAAAGGCTATATTGAGGATGTGCTTTGCGGCAAGACATTCCGCATTTCTCCGAAGTCATTTTATCAGGTAAATCCAATTCAGACCGAAGTTCTTTATAATAAGGCGATTGAATTTGCAGGACTTACCGGAAAAGAAAGAGTTATTGATGCGTACAGTGGAATTGGCACAATTGGAATGGTCGCAAGTGATAACGCAGGAGAAGTCATTTCTGTAGAATTAAATGGAGATGCGGTCCGCGATGCTGTCTTCAATGCAAAGCAGAACAAAGTAAAAAATATTCGTTTTTATAAAGATGATGCAGGAGATTTTATGGTAAAAATGGCATCACACAAGGAAAAAGCTGATGTTGTCTTTATGGATCCCCCACGTTCCGGAAGCGATAAGAAGTTCTTAGATTCCCTGCTTCGCTTAAGACCAAAGAAAGTGGTTTACATTTCCTGCAATCCGGAAACACTTGCCCGAGACTTAAAGCACCTTACAGGAAATGGATACCGTATAAAAGAGATTCAGCCAGTAGATATGTTTCCTTCCACCGGCCATGTAGAAGCTGTTTGTTTACTATCAAGAAGAGAGAAATAGTACGAAAACAAAGCGTATTTCTGTTTTTTACTAACACTCACGAGTACCTTTATAGTTGTCCATAAGATGAGGATAGGAGGAATCATGGAAGTAAGGAAACGATTTGAAAATGATAAATTAAAAAAACTTCAGATTTTTAATGGGGCACAGTTAAAATATATAGCATTTATATCCATGCTGATAGATCATGTAAACAATGCGTTGATAACCCCTTTTCTAAATGGGAAGGGATTTTTATTACATTTATCTAATCTTTTTTCAATTCTGGGCAGGATTGCATTTCCTATTTTTGTGTTTTTTATTGTAGAAGGATTTTTTAAGACCAGTAACAGGAAGAAGTATCTTATAACGCTTTTGCTATTTGGTGTGATATCTGAAGTTCCGTTTGACATGTTTACATCAAAAGTATTCTTTGATCCATATTGGAATAACATCATGTTTACTTTAGCATTATGTCTTATTACAATTTGGATTATTGATGCTGTAAAAGCAAAGATTAGCAATAAAGTTTTGTGGTATAGTATCTCAATCGTTGTTGTAGGGATTTCGTGTGCAGTAGCGATGGCGCTCAGTCTGGATTATGATTATCATGCGATTATTGTTGCATACATTTTTTATATTTTTTATGATAAACCAATACTTGGAGCGGGATTGGGCTATCTTTCGATTATTAAAGAGTTATATTCTTGCTTGGGATTTGCTATGACAGTAACATATAACGGTGAAAGAGGAAGGCAAAATAAATGGATAAATTATCTTTTTTATCCGGTTCATATTTTAATATTAGGTATTCTGCGTTTTTACTTAAATATTTAAAAATCTTTAGAAATATTTAGTAGGAAAGAAAACAGGGGTATGTTATAGTTATAACTAGAGCGTGTTTGAAAAATCATTCCCGCAAATTGTGATGCACATCTTGCAGAAAGCATTTTTCAAACACGCTCTAGTGTTAAGACTTACACAAACAAAAAGAGGAATATTTCACAAGAATAACAGGCAGGTTTTACATGCATTTGATTTGGAGTTATAGGGATAGTTATAGGGAAAGATACATAAGAAACACATATTTATGAAAGAAAAAAGTATAATTCAACAGAACTTAAAGAAAATAATTGGTGTTATTGTGGTTTCTGTTTTTGCCATAATAACGATTTATACGGTGTTTCAGGGGAGCGGCATCTCTTTGAACGAACTGACGGCAAGTTTAAAAGAGGCATCCTGGGAAGGTATTTTGCTGGCATCGGTAAGTATGCTTGGTTTTATTTATTTTGAAGGGGAAGCATTAAGAGTTCTTGTCCGGCATATGGGATATCCGGCAAAGAGAAGCCATGGCTTTGTTTATTCGGCGGCAGATGTGTATTTTTCTGCAATTACGCCATCTGCTTCAGGAGGACAGCCGGCAAGTGCATATTTTATGCTGAAGGATGGAATAGCAGGAACAGCAGTTATGGCTGCGCTGCTACTGAATCTTATTATGTATACCCTTGCGATTTTGACGATCGGGCTGGTAGATATTTTGATTTTTCCGGAAGTTTTTCTGAATTTCAGTATCGGGTGTCGAGTGCTGATCGTGGCAGGTGGTTTAGCTTTAGCAGGGCTTGGGATTATCTTTTATCTTCTGCTGAGAAGGCAGGCATTGATCGAATCTGTCGGTACCTTTTTTGTCCGGATTTTACGGATGATTCATTGTGGGAGGCTTGCAGATAAGTTAGAAAAGAAACTGGAAGTTTCTATCGAGAAGTATAGTAGTCTTGTGGATGTGATTTTTGATGGAAAGAGAATGTTATGGAAGGTGTATATCCTGAATCTGTTACAGAGATTGTCGCAGATTATCGTAACACTTTTTTCCTTTGCAGCATTGCATGGAGATTTACGCAAGCTTCCACAGTTATTAGCAACACAGATTTATGTTGTTATGGGTTCAAACTGTGTCCCGATTCCGGGAGGAATGGGAGTGACAGATTATCTGATGTTGAAAGGATATCAGCAGCTTATGAGCAGGGAAGCCGCATTTCAGCTTGAAATGCTTAGCAGAGGCCTGTCTTTTTATGTCTGTATCTTTGTAAGTCTGACTGCAGTTTTGATAGGATATGTAACGATTAAGAGAAAAAAGAAATTGGAGAATGAAAATGATAGGATTTTATGATTACACAGTGATACTTACTTATTTGTCACTGATGTCGGGAACAATAGGAATTATGCTTTGTCTAAATGGGATGGGGCATCCATACCTTGGTATGTTTTTTCTGCTTTTTTCCGGACTGTGTGATACATTTGATGGAAAAGTAGCCAGAAGCAAAAAAGACCGCACAACACAGATGAAAAAATTTGGCATTCAGATAGATTCATTGTCAGATTTGATAGCTTTTGGTATGCTGCCGGCATGTATAGGAATCGCAATGCTTCGCTATACGATGTGTATTCCTGATTTATCTGGAGTGACCCGCTATTTGCTCACGCACTATACTTTACAGACACAGATTGTTTTAAGCCTGATTGCTGTTTTGTATGTACTTGCTGCAATGATTCGCCTGGCCTATTTTAACGTGATGGAAGAAGAAGACCAGAACAGAGATGAGACAGGAGCCAAAATTTATACAGGCTTACCAGTAACGTCTGCAGCATTAATTTTTCCAGCAGTACTGCTTATACATATGCTTATTCGTGCAGACCTGACATTTTTGTATTTTGGAGTTATGTTGATTACAGGCGGCCTGTTTATTTCAAAAATACAGATTAAAAAGCCGCAGAATAAGGGAATCGCTACTATGATTTTCTTTGGTGCGGTAGAGTGCGTTGTTTTGATTTTTGCGTTGAAATTTTTGAAAAAGTAAAGTTTTCATATAAACATTTAAACTTTGTAGTATTTTATGAGAATACTATGGAAATTTTTGTACATAAATTTTAAGAATTAAGAGATTACAGACAGGAGATTTACATATGACTATCCTAGAATTTTTATATAATACAGTTCCAGGAAGATTTCTTTTAAAACCGTTAACCGGCCCACGGCTTTCTCGTATCTGTGGGCATTTTTTAGATTCTGAATTGTCGTCATTTCTCATTCAACCATTTGTAAAGCAAAATGCAATCCAATTATCAGATTATGAAACAACAGATATAAAAAGTTTTAATGATTTTTTCTCAAGGAAAATAAAACAGGGCAAGCGTCCGATAGATATGGAGGAAAATCATTTAATCGCACCATGTGACGGTCTATTATCTGTCTGGAAAATAAAAGAGAATACCGTTTTTCCTGTAAAGCAGAGCCATTATACAATTTCCTCTCTGTTGCACAGCAAAAAGCTGGCACAGCGTTATCATGGGGGATACTGCCTTGTATACCGTTTGTGTGTAAATCACTATCATAGATATTGTTATGTGGATTCCGGGCAAAAGAGTAGAAACTTTTTTATTCCAGGACGTTTACATACGGTAAGACCCGTTGCCCTCCGGGAAGTTCCTGTATTTACTGAGAATAGCAGAGAATATACATTAATTCGGACAGAAAAGTTTGGCACAGTAGTACAGATGGAAGTTGGCGCAATGCTTGTTGGGCGGATTGTCAATCATGAAGAAAAAGGAAGTACCATAAGAGGAAAGGAAAAAGGATATTTTCAATATGGAGGTTCTACAATTATCGTACTGATTGAGCCAGAACAAGTTCAGATACGCGAGGACATTTTACAAAGTTCTGCACTGACAAAAGAAGTGCCCGTCAAGATGGGGGAGGTCATTGGTCATGCACTCGAACATAAAAGAACGATTCAATAATTTACTGCCAAAGTATGCAATCCTGCCGATTATCGCAGCTTTACTCATAAATAACTGTATCTACATAGGTGCAGCACAACTTCGAAACCACTTATCTTTTTACTCACTGGCAATCTCGCTAGATGAAAAGATTCCACTGTTGACACCATTTGTCATATTTTATGTACTGGCATATGTCCAGTGGGCATTGAATTACATATTAATTGGCAGAGACAGCAAAAAACTGTGCTATCAGTTTGTACTTGGAGATATTCTTTCCAAAGTCATCTGTCTATTCTTCTTTATATTGTTTCCAACCACATTAACCCGGCCGGAAATTACAGGAACAGATATATTCAGTCAGCTTGTTCGCTTTATTTACTCTGTAGATGCTCCCGTCAACCTATTTCCGTCTATTCACTGTTTAGAGAGCTGGTGCTGCATACGTGCCGCCTACAAAATGAATTTCAAAACAGAAAAGAGAACCAACTATTATCGAGTGGCAACGATTCTTATGTCACTGGGGATATTTGCATCGACATTATTTATAAAACAACATGTAATTGCAGATGTATTTGGGGGAATTGCAGCTTTCGAAATTGGAATGATTTTGGCAAAAATTCTGATTTGTGAGGATGC
>NZ_ACEP01000040.1 GCF_000173975.1 Anaerobutyricum hallii DSM 3353 | reverse complement strand
ATCGTATTTTTTCTTTTTTCTGTCTAATTTAAATCCACAGTTGGTAAAAATGGGAATTCTCCAGAAGGGCATGGTTTTTCTGTTCAAAATTCTGATTCAAATACTCATTGACTTTTATGTCAAATTATGTATATAATAGTCATATAATAATCGTTAATATATCATAATTGGAGGTAGCGTAAATGACGGATTCCACAATCTTACAGCCAGAAGGCTTAGAACAACGCTACGAAAGATATAAAGAAAAGATAAAACACTTCACGATAATGAATGACATCTTTATGCGGAATGTATTAAAGAAAACCGCATGTACTGAATATATTCTTCAGGTTATCATGAATAGAACAGGCCTAAAAGTAATCGACCAGACTTTACAAAAAGATTATAAAAATCTCCAGGGGCGTTCCGCCATTTTAGACTGCGTGGCAAAGGATGCAGAGAATAATTTTTTTAATGTGGAGATTCAGGGTGAGAACGATGGTGCTTCTCCAAAAAGAGCCCGATACCACTGCGGTCTACTGGATATGAATCTATTGAATCCAGGCGATCCTTTTGACAGCCTGCCGGAAACGTATGTCATTTTTATCACTAAAAACGATGTCCTTGGATATAACCTGCCAATCAACCACATAAGAAGACGAAGCAACGAAACCGGAGAAATATTTGAAGATGGTCAACATATTTTATATGTAAACTCTAAGAAGCAGGATGATACCGAATTAGGCCGCTTAATGCATGACTTACATTGTAAAGAAGCGGATAAGATGTATAGTAACGTCCTGTCTGCAAGAGTGCAGCAATTAAAAGAAACTGAGGAAGGAGTGAATCAAATGTGTCAGGAATTAGAAGAGATTTATAATGAAGGCGTTGAAAAAGGCGAGCAATTTGGATTTCTGCGAGGCGAACAATCTGGTAAACTAAAGGCCAAGAAAGAAACTACTCTTGCCCTTCTTGAAATGGGAATGTCTTCGGAACAGATTGCAAAAGCAGTAAATCTTTCTATAGAAACTATTCAGAACTGGATATCTGAAGCATCGTTTTGATTTGTAGAATAAACGAGCTCTCCCTCTCTGTATATTCCAATCCTACAGATCAGTTGAAAAGATCTGAGGATGGCAACAGTAAGTAGCGTAACTATTGATATATCATAATTGGAGGTAGCGTAAATGACGGATTCCACAATCTTACAGCCAGAGGGCTTAGAACAACGCTACGAAAGATATAAAGAAAAGATAAAACACTTTACAATAATGAATGACATCTTTATGCGGAATGTTTTAAAGGAAATCTCATGTACGGAATATATTCTTCAGGTTATCATGAATAGAACAGGCCTAAAAGTAATCGACCAGACTTTACAGAAAGATTATAAAAATCTCCAGGGACGTTCCGCCATTTTAGACTGCGTGGCAAGGGATGCAGAAAACAATCACTTTAATGTGGAGATTCAAGGTGAGAATGATGGTGCTTCTCCAAAAAGAGCCCGATACCACTGCGGTCTACTGGATATGAACCTACTGAATCCAGGCGATTTTTTTGACAATCTCCCAGAAACTTATGTCATTTTCATCACTAAAAATGATGTCCTTGGATATAATCTGCCAATCAACCACATACGAAGACGAAGCAACGAAACCGGAGAAATATTTGAAGATGGACAACATATTTTATATGTAAACTCGAAAAAACAGGATGATACCGAATTAGGTCGCTTAATGCATGACTTACATTGCGAAGAAGCGGATAAGATGTATAGTAACGTCCTATCTGCAAGAGTACAACAATTAAAAGAAACTGAGGAAGGAGTGAATCAAATGTGTCAGGAATTAGAAGAGATTTATAATGAAGGCGTTGAAAGGGGCGAACAATCTGGATTTCTTCGAGGGGAACAGTCTGGAGAATTGAAAAAAGCAAGAGAAACTACTCTTGCCCTTCTCGAAATGGGAATGTCTGTGAAACAGATTGCAAAAGCAGTAAACCTCTCGGTAGAGACTATTCAGAATTGGATATCAAAAGCATAATTTTAATTAGCGAAGATAAACAGACCAACAAAGAATATATGGCTGTCAGAGAAACCTATATCTCAAGGATACTTTCCGCGCTTAGCGATGGTGTAGCGAAAGTTGATGAAAAGATTAAGGAAGTCATAAGTATCTGGATATGCATAGATGCCAGAAAAAATGAAGATTCCATTATAGAATACCAACTTAGACCGGAAGTAAAATTTGGTGAAAATATTCACCCCGAAGAGATAAATCTGTTAAAAGGGATTCTCATAAAAATACGAGCTGGGAAAAACATGACACAGTCTAAAAATAAATTAATCGAAATGTTGGAATATGTAATTGCAGACCATTCAATAGAAGAAAAAAAGAATTATTTAAAAAATAAATGTGGCGTAGAGATGACTAAAGAATTAGAAAGGAAGGTGGAAGCGATGGGAGAAAGTATGGGGCGCGTAATATTACAGGGAATGCTAGAAGATGCCTGGGATAAGGGAGTAGAACAAGAACGTAGAAACACGGAAAAGGAACGGGAAAACGCAATAGCTGCATTCATTTCTTTTGGAATACCAAAAGAAAAAATATTAGAAAAAGGATACACAGAAGCAGAATATACGAAAGTAAAGAGAAAGTTGCTTTCTTAATATTTATGTTGAGATTTTCTACAGGCAAGTTGGCAAAACTGACACTACTAGAGCAAACTTCAAAATTTATAATGCTAAAGATAAATATCTCATCAGTGCCAATTTCTCATTCAATAAGTATGCTTATGCGTCGGCACAATCTGGCATAAAATTTTGAAAGCAGAATATACTTGAAATATCTGATTCGGTATGATATATTGAAATCAGAAAAGAATATGCTGTACAGTATGTACACAAACACAAATCCCCTCAGTACCGCGAATACTGAGGGGATTTTTTTGTGGGGTTTGGTTACCGCATGATTTTACTTCTTCTTCCGGCCAAACCACTTGCGAAGTATAGTCATGATTAGTTCAACAATGATGCCAGATGCTACACCTGCCAATACCGACAGAAGAAAAGAATATGCTGACAATATGTACACCCCCTTTCTGTTGCCAGAATGGGGCGGCAACGAGGGGATTATATCATATTTTTCCAGAAAAATCCATGTAAATCTTTAATATTTCATGTAAATTCAATAGAAGAAATAACTGCATCTAATGATGATTTTTACGGAGTTTGGATTACTTTTATTTACTATTGCCAAATATCTGTAAATATTATATAATTTTACTTCAACAACCTAAAACAGCCCCGAAAGAGAGAAGAGGCCCTATATCTGTGGCCTTAGAACGAGGATTGAATGCGAACCATTACGCGAGCATTCAACCCACAGTAATAGAGTCGCAGATATAGGACCTCTTCTCTCTTTCGGTACGTCTGTTTTGTTTCATAAATCAGATAATTATCCCCTCGCAATGATCCACCTCATGCTGTATAATCTGCGCTACCCAGCCTTTATACTTCTGATGCTGTTTTTTAAAATGAATATCTTCATACTCTACTTCTATCTCCTGATAGCGAGTCGTTTTTCTAACTCCTTTTAAAGATAAACAGCCCTCTTCTGCCTCATATGGTTCTTTTTTACTTACAATCACCGGATTTAACATTGCAATATTCGCAAATCCCATATTCACCGCAATAATTCTTTTATTTACTCCAATCATATTTGCTGCCATCCCAACACAGCCAGTTTCATTTGCTTTTAACGTATCAAGTAAATCCTGCACCACTGGCATATCGTCTTTTGTTGCAGGGACTGCTTTCTTTTTAAGAAACAAAACATCTTTCATAATTGCTCGAACCATAATCTAACCTCCATATTGAATTCTGTTTTTACTTCTACAGCCAAAGACAGCTCGCAAAGAGAGAAGCCAACCTATATCTGTGGCCTTAGAGCGAGGATTGGATGTGAGCCGTTAGCGAACATTCAACCCGCAGTGATAGAGTCACAGATATAGGTTGGCTTCTCTCTTTGTGAGCGTCTACTTTGCCTGCGGCAAACCAGAACTTATAACTGTTCTTTCGCGATTTCCACAGCTTTTTCTAATGCAGCTTTGATTCCTGCTGGATTCTTTCCACCAGCCTGAGCCATATTTGGACGTCCACCGCCGCCGCCACCTACTAAGGCTGCTGCTTCTTTGATAATCTTTCCTGCATGTGCGCCTGCTTTTACAGCATCGTCTGTTGCAGTTACGATTAAGTTAACCTTTCCTCCCATATCGGAAGCAAGGATAACAACACCGCTGCCAATCTTGCCTTTGAGGTCATCTCCTAAGGTACGGAGTGCGTTCATGTCAACGTCTTTTACGGATACTGGAAGTACTTTGTAATCGCCTGCTTCTACTACCTGATCCATTACGTCAGCAACTTCGCTCTTGGCAATCTGGTCTTTTAATTTCTCATTTTCTGCAGAAAGTGCTTTGATTTCGTCAAGCATGGACTGAATCTTTTCTGCTAACTTATGAGGCTCTGCCTTTGCTGCTTTTGCTGCTTCGTGAAGAGTTTTTTCCTCATCAAGATAATATTTCATTACTCCGTCACCAGTTAATGCTTCGATACGTCTTATGCCCGCTGCAACACCAGTTTCAGAAATAATCTTAAATGCTTTGATTACTCCTGTATGTGGTACATGTGTACCTGCACAGAATTCTTTGGAGAAATCTCCCATAGTAACAACTCGTACTTTATCACCATATTTTTCTCCGAATAATGCCATCGCACCAGTATTCTTTGCTTCGTCAACACTCATGATTTCTGTGCTTACAGTGAGGTCTTCGGCGATTTTTTCATTTACCATTTTTTCAACTTCTGCAAGTTCTTCTGCAGTTAATGCCTGGAAGTGAGAGAAGTCGAAACGAAGTCTGTCTTTGTCTACATAAGAACCGGACTGTTCTACATGATTTCCAAGAACGGTACGTAAGGATTTCTGAAGAAGATGGGTTGCACTGTGCCCTTTAGCTGTATCTGCTCTCTGTGCTTTATTTACAGATAATGTTACCGTATCACCAACTTTGAACATTCCCTTTGTTACATGTCCGATATGGCCAATCTTTCCACCGAGCATTTTTACAACATCTTCTACAACGAATTCGCCGTCTTTGCATGTGATGACACCGCTGTCAGCGTGCTGTCCACCACCTGTCGCATAAAATGGTGTCTCGTCTACAAAGATTGTTCCAGCCTGTCCATCAGTTAAAGCTTCTGTAAGCTCTGTGTCTGTTGTCATAACTGTAATCTTAGAATCACATTCCTGTGTCTCATATCCAACGAAAGTACTTGTTACAGATGGGTCGATAGACTCATAAACTGTAACGTCAGCACCCATGTAGTTTGTTGTCTTTCTTGCACTTCTTGCCTTTTCTTTCTGCTCATTCATGCAAGTCTGGAATGCTTCTTCATTTACAGTGTATCCTTTTTCTTCAAGGATTTCTTTTGTAAGGTCTAATGGGAATCCATAAGTATCGTAAAGTTTGAAAGCATCCTGGCCATCTAACTCTTTTACGCCTTTTTCCTTCATGGATTCTTCTAAATCAGCAAGGATTGCAAGACCCTGATCGATTGTCTTATTAAACTTGCCTTCTTCCTGAATGATAACATTGTAAATGAAATCTTTCTTTTCTTCTAATTCTGGATAACCATCTTTAGAACCTTCGATAACTGTCTTGCTAAGCTCTGCTAAGAACTTACCTTCGATTCCGAGTAAACGTCCGTGACGGGCTGCTCTTCTGATAATACGGCGAAGAACGTATCCACGGCCTTCATTACTTGGCATGATACCATCGGAAATCATAAATGTAGCGGAACGGATATGGTCTGTGATCAGACGGATAGAAATATCATCCTGCTCATTTTCTTTGTAAGTTTTCTTTGCTACTTCACAGATCTTATCACGAAGGGAACGGATAGTATCTACATCAAAAATAGATCCTACGTCCTGAACGATAACGGCAAGACGCTCTAATCCCATACCTGTATCAATATTTTTCTGTTTTAATGTTGTGTAGTTATTATGTCCGTCATTCTCAAACTGAGTAAATACGTTGTTCCATACTTCCATATAACGGTCGCAGTCACAACCTACTGTACAGCCTGGTTTACCACAGCCGTATTTTTCTCCACGGTCATAATAAATCTCGGAACAAGGACCGCAAGGACCAGCACCGTGTTCCCAGAAGTTATCTTCTTTACCAAACTTGAAAATGCGTTCTGGAGCGATTCCAATCTCATCTCTCCAAATGGCAAATGCCTCGTCATCTTCTAAGTATACAGATGGATATAATCTGTCTGCATCAAGTCCTACAACTTCTGTAAGGAATTCCCATGACCATGCGATTGCTTCATGTTTAAAATAATCTCCAAAAGAGAAGTTACCAAGCATTTCAAAGAATGTACCGTGACGATCTGTCTTACCAACATTTTCGATATCACCTGTACGAATACATTTCTGGCAGGTTGTCACTCTTTTTCTTGGTGGGATCTCCTGACCTGTAAAATAAGGTTTCAGTGGTGCCATACCTGCGTTGATCAGTAATAAACTGTTGTCGTTATGTGGAACCAGTGAGAAACTCTTCATTGCAAGATGTCCCTTGCTCTCAAAAAACTCCAGATACATTTTTCGAAGTTCATTTACTCCATATTTTTTCAAAATTCTGTCCTCCTGTAGTATCTCATATATTGCTGCCGGTATACCGACATGAAAGGGTGCTGCCAGAAAACAATTGGTTCTCCGTCAGCACCCTGAAATATATCGCTATATAAATTATTTACCTGATGTATTTCCAGTACCAGCCGTGTTGCTTTCCATGTTCTTCTTCGTTCTTAACTTCTTTCCACAAAAAATGCCTCCGGCCGCGGCTGCTACCAGCAAAATAAACGTTATGATATATTGAACAAATGCACTTAATACAGCCGACATAATGGGCCCTCCTTCTTATACTGAAAATGGTTTCTGGTTACATGAAATTAGTATACCATATTTCATAAAAAACTGTAAACCTTTTTTCTGATTTAATTCGGTGGATACAACAGACGAATCTTCTACTTCCGTCTGTCAGTCAAAATCCCTACGCCAGCACCTCGTTCATGCTTCCTGTGCGGTAGCCTTCCAGGTCAAGAGATACATAGGTAAATCCGTATCTTTTGAGTTTATCTACGATTTCTTTTCGAAGTTCGCTATCTAACATTCTTGGAATGTCTTCTGGTAAAAGTTCGATTCTGGCGATGGTTCCGTGGATGCGAACGCGGAATTGGAGGAATCCATTGCTGCGGAGAAGGTCCTCGGCTCGCTCTACCATGGAAAGTTTTTCGGCGGTGATGGTCTCGCCGTATACGAAACGGGAGGCGAGGCATGCAAAGGATGGTTTGCTCCAGGTTGGGAGTCCCATCTGTTTGGAAAGTTCCCGGATTTCTGCCTTGGTAAGTTCAGCAGCACGAAGGGGGCTTTTTATGCCAAGTTCGGTAATTGCCTGCAGACCCGGGCGATAATCTCCTAAATCATCCATGTTGGAGCCTTCTGCGACATACGACATCTGGTATTCTTTTGCTTTTTGTAAGAACTTTTCAAATAAGCCTTTTTTGCAGATGTAACAACGGTTTGGCGGATTGTGTTTAAATGCTGGAAGTTCGGTATCTCCCAAATCAAGAACAATCTGTTCTACACCAAGATTTTTACAAAAATCTTCCGCCTCTCCGGATTCTCTTTCCGGGAAAAGGCAGGATTTTGCTGTAAGTGCGATGACTTTATCCCCTAATGCTTCTTTTGCGGCTGCAAGAAGAAAGGTAGAATCCACTCCGCCAGAAAAGGCAATCGCTACGGAATCCAGTTCTTTTAAATAACTCAGTAATTTCTGATATTTTTCCTGTAATTTATTCATATCCATTTCTTTTTATTTTTTATCTTTACTCTTTTTATTCTTTCCTTATCTGTGTTTTTTATTCTTCTGCAAGTCGTGTAAAGAAACAAGTACGGTTTCCTGTATGACAGGCCGCTCCAATCTGTTCGACTTTTGCTAAGATGGTATCTTTATCGCAGTCAATGTCTAAAGACTTCACATACTGGTAATGTCCGGAAGTATCGCCCTTTGTCCAAAGTTCCTGACGGCTACGGCTAAAGTAGGTCATCTTTCCTGTCTCTAATGTCTTTTCAAAAGATTCCTTCGTCATGTAAGCAAGCATTAGAACCTCATTGGTCTTATAGTCCTGTGTGATAACTGGAATCATTCCATCGCTGTTTAATTTAAATTCGTCAAAAGAAAGTTTGCTTTTCATTTATAATGCTCCTTTTGTAGAAAGTACATCCGTAATTCTAGGGTCGTAAGAACAAGCCTCATCCAAAGCTTTTGCAAATGCCTTAAATGCCGCCTCCATAATATGATGATTATTGCTTCCATGCATTAATTTTAAATGAAGGTTCATTGCTGCGCTGTAAGAAATAGCATAGAAAAATTCCTGTACCATTTCTGTGTCAAATCCACCGACTCTCTCTACGGTAAATGGCAGGTCACACACACAGTATGGTCTGCCGGATAAATCTACTGCACCAAGTACGAGTGTCTCATCCATTGGAAGTAAAAAGTTTCCGAAACGGCGAATTCCCTTTTTATCTCCCACCGCTTCACGGATAGCCTGTCCCAGTACGATTCCAGTATCTTCAATCGTGTGATGGCAGTCTACCTCTAAGTCCCCATCCACTTTACAGGTCAGGTCAAAAAAGCCGTGTTTGGCAAAGCTATTTAACATATGGTCAAAGAAACCGATTCCGGTATCAATATCATATTTGCCGCTGCCGTCTAAATTCAGGTCAACAATAATCTTTGTCTCACTTGTATTTCTCTCTACATGTGCTTTTCTTTCTGCCATTTTTACTCCTCCTCAAAACGAACAGCGATGGAGTTTGCGTGTGCAGTCAGTCCCTCTGCCTGTGCAAATGTCTCAATATCTTTGTGAATTGCTTTTAAGGCATCTTTTGAATAGTAGATGATGCTTGATTTCTTTACAAAGTCATCGACATTTAATGGGGAGAAGAACTTCGCAGTTCCGTTTGTTGGAAGTACATGGTTTGGTCCTGCAAAATAATCTCCAAGTGGTTCAGAACTGTACTCTCCGATAAAGATAGCTCCGGCATTTCTTACCTTTGTCATTACTTCAAATGGATTGGCCGTTACGATTTCAAGATGTTCGGACGCAATCGCATTTACTACTTCTAATGCTTCATTTAAAGTCTCTGCCTCTAAAATATAACCAAAGTTTTCAAGGGATTTCTCGATAATCTCTGCTCTTGATAACTTCTTTAAGTATCCTTCAATTTCTTCTTGTACTTTTTCGCCAAGTGTCTTACTTGTTGTCACTAAAATCGCACTGGCAAGTTCGTCATGCTCTGCCTGGGAAAGTAAGTCTGCCGCTACGAAATGCGGATTTGCAGTATCGTCTGCAAGAACAAGAATCTCGCTTGGTCCGGCAATAGAATCAATACTTACATGTCCGTATACCGCCTTTTTCGCAAGGGCAACATAAATGTTTCCAGGGCCTACAATCTTGTCAACCTTTTCAATAGACTCTGTTCCATAAGCTAATGCACCGATTGCCTGTGCTCCACCGACTTTATAAATATGAGTTGCACCAGCTTCATTTGCGGCAACTAAAGTAGCTGGTGTTACTTCTCCCTCCTTATTTGGAGGGGTTACCATCACGATTTTCTCTACACCTGCAACCTTTGCAGGTACAATATTCATAAGTACAGAGGATGGATAAGCAGCTTTTCCACCTGGTACATACACACCAACTGAAGCTAACGCTGTCATTTTCTGTCCAAGAATTGTTCCGTCCGGTTTGGCATCAAACCAGCTGTTTCTCTTCTGTTTCTCATGATACTCACGGATATTTACAAGAGATTTGCGGATAACTTCTACTAAAGAATCATCTACTTTTTCATATGCTGCCTTGATTTCTTCCCCTGTTACCTGAATCGTATCTTTTGTCAGCTTACATTTATCAAACTTTTCTGTGTAAGCAAAAAGAGCTTCGTCTCCTTTTTCCTTAATCTCGTCTAAAATGCCCTGCACGGTTCCGGCATACTGGTCGTAATTATTCGGGCTTCTTTTTAATAAATCACTTAAAATATTTTTTGTATTTTCTTTATTTACCTTTAAAACTCTCATTTTCTTTTCCTCTGAAATTTTTCTATTTTTGTTTTTATCTTTTCTTGGAAATATCACCAATCATTATCAGTAATTGATTTTTTAATATTTAATATTATTTATGCCAATATATCTCATACTAAATAATATAATAATCTGTTTGTTCTGCTACATCAACTCATTTAATATAAATATGATAAAGCGATGCAATAACTAAACTAGCTTATATTATTTACTGGCTTTTACTTACTATCCCCTGCTAATATTTATCTCTATCAATTTGATACTTATCTAAAGTCATTAGCCTATTGCTGTTTCAGCTTACGCAGGTCATAAATCAGTTTACGAATTCTCTCCTGTTCCATCTTAAGACTTACCTGATTTACTACCATACGGGCAGAAAGATCACAAATTTCCTCTAAGACTGTAAGCCCGTTTGCCTTTAATGTAGAACCAGTCTCCACGATATCGACAATGACCTCAGAAAGTCCAACAATCGGAGCTAACTCAACCGAACCATTCAACTTGATAATCTCTACGGTCTGAAACTTTTTATTATAAAAATAATCTTTGGCAATGCTTGGATACTTAGAAGCTACACGAATAAGCTCACCATGCTGTAACTTTTCCCTTGCACTTTCAGGTCCACAGACACACATCTTACACTTTCCAAAGCCCAGATCCATTACTTCGTAAAGGTTTCTTCCCTCTTCAAGAATCGTATCTTCTCCTACGATACCGATATCCGCTGCACCGTACTCTACATAAGTAGGAACGTCAGAAGCCTTCGCTAAGAAAAACTTAAGCTTTAAATCTTCATTGACAAAAATAAGCTTTCTTGTCTCTTTATCACGAATGGAATCACAGGTAATACCAAGTTTTTCAAACATATCCATTGTTTTATTGGCAAGTCTTCCCTTTGCCAAAGCAAATGTTAAATAGCGCATCTTAATATTCCTCCCTGAATTCCTGTAATGTCTTTGTCTCCTGATCTCCGGAAGCCATATCATAAACAGTGACATTCTCCCCATCTAAATAGAGGATTCCTTCTGCTCCCTGATTCTTTCCAAAAGCAAGATATTCTTCTAACGTCTTTCCTTCTGTCATGGAAACGAGTTCCGTCCGCACTCCGGCATCTCTTAACTTTACAACTAACGGAATCGCATTCTGTCTGTCCTCTGATTTATAAAGAAGTAAAGAATAGGCATATTCTTTTAAGGAAATGCTGATATTCTGACGGCTTAATGCAGATAGTACATCATCAATCAAAATGGTAAATCCGCAGGCACTTGCTTCCTTACCAAACTGCGCTAAAAGGTTATCATAACGTCCACCTTTTCCGATCGCATCTCCAGTTCCATAAGTATATCCCCGGAAAATAATTCCTGTATAATAATCAAAATGGTTCACCATGCCAAGATCAAAACTTACATATTTTTCGTAACCGTAAAGCTTTAACACTTCATACACTTCCTCTAGTCTGGCAATTGCTGCCTGACAACGAGGATTTATCGTAAGCTTCTTTGCCTTTTCAAGCATGGTAACATCACCATATAAATCATTATACTCAAGCAGAATGTTACGATAACAATCTTTCATAGATAAATCCGATAAAAGAATTTCCATTCCAAGAGCATTCTTATTCTCGATATATTCGTGAATCTGCTCCTTAACTTCCTCAGAAGCTTCTAACGCACCCATAATTCCTTTATAAAACTCTGCCTGCCCGATATCTATACGAAAATCCGTAAGACCTGCCGCAAGGAAACAGTCAATCATCATGATGATTCCCTCTGCATCTGCTTCCGGACTATCATCATTAATAAGCTCTGCTCCCATCTCTGTCTTCTCGGTAAGCTTACCTTGATAACTTCTGTTATTTAAAAATGTATTCCCGCGGTAAGAAAGACGAAGTGGAAATTCACAGGCACTATAATACTTTGCCACACTTCTTGCAATAGAAGGCGTCATATCCGGGCGGAGAACTAATGTATTATTATTTCTATCAAAGAACTTAAACATCTCTACAGAACTTACAGTTCCTGTATCACTGTTAAATATATCAAAAAATTCAAATGTTGGTGTCTCAATATCCTGATAGCCGTAAAGCTCTAATATATGATGAATCCGCTTCTCCACCGCTGACTTTCTCTTACATTCTGAGTTATAAATATCTCTTACTCCCTCTGGAGTGTGGAGCAGTTTTTCTTTCATTAATGTTATCCTCCTAAATTAAAATCTCATTCACCACTTTTATAAAATTGTCTGAGCTATTCTCATAAAAAAATAATTATATTACCTGTTTTCTCTTTTAATTTATAAAAATCTATAAAAGAAAGAGCCTGCATTCACAGACTCTTTTGTGACAATCTTCTTGCCCTTTAAATACTCTGTCACAATAAAGTGGTAACGCATTAAAACTGTTTATGATTATACTCGTGACCGCCCATTTTGTCAACCAGAGAACAGAACTTTTTCTAATTGATTCCTGTAAAATTAATTGAAATTATGGTCATCCATATCTCCATCCCCATCAAATTCAACAGGGTCGATGTGTGTTGTCACTATTACAAGGATACAAATCTTTTACCTCGCTTGTAATATAGGAACACAATTTTCCATCCACTCTCCCTGATGTGTTTTCATATCGTTTCTTTGCATTTTCAATTTCGTCTTTGAATCCTGTTTTATATATGAAAATTATTTTATAGGGATCTTCTTTTCCATTCTCATCATAACCGCCGATAATAACCTTTTCGACAATACTTTCAAATATTTCTCTATCAAACTCTTCCAATGTCTGATTTTTTAGTAATGTTTTTTTAAAATCTTTAAGTCTCTTTTGCAAACTGTTTTCACTATTGTATTGTTGTTCCAATTCAATCAAATCTTGGTTTGCTTTAAATATTTTTTTATCTAAATCTAAATCTGCCTCTTCATAAATATCTTTAGCAATACCTCCATCTAAATACTTATCTAATAATTTTCTTCTCCTATATTTCAAATTACGAATAGACTGATCTATCTTTTTGATTCTGTCTTTTATTGAATCGCCAGACAATGTCTCTTCAATCCGTTTTATAAATTCTTCTAATACATCTTTGTGATCAGAACATAGCATCTGATAAGATTCAACAAAAGCTTTTTCTATAACTTGTTCTGGAATGCCTTTAGCTTCTGGACAAAAACGCTTTCCTTTTCTTATATTCCTTCCACAATGCCATATAATTTTTTCGTATTTTGAATGACTATGCCAACATCTCCTTGATACAGTCTCTCCACAAAAGCCACATTCCAACATACTGCTGAATGCATATTGTCTACTATATTTTTCTCTTTTTCCAGTCTCTACTCCATTTACCCGCCCCTTACTCCGGCGCTGACGAATTTCTTGAGCTTTTTCAAAAATTTCTTTTGATATAATAGCTTCATGGTGATTTTCTATATAAAAACGGTCTTCCTCACCCATATTCGTTAATCTTCTTTTTGAAATCGGATCTACGGTGAAAGACTTTCCTAATAGTAAATCTCCCATATATTTTTCATTATTAATAATTCCCATCACACTTGAAGGAGACCACCGATTTCCATGAACTGTTGGAATTTCTTGTTCGTTCAATTCTCGTGCAATCATAGTGGAACCTGCACCAGCTACATATCTCTTAAATATATAGCCTACTGTTTTTGCCCCTTCTTCATTAATAGAAAGTGTTTTTGTTAATGGATCATAATCATACCCTAGACATTTTTGAAACCCTACAAGCTCTCCTCTTTTCATTTTCATTTTTAAGCCTTTTTTTACATATGCAGAGGTATTTTCTACTTCTTGCTGTGCAACAGAACTTAAAATTGTTAATAAAAATTCTCCATCCTTCAAGGTATTAATTTTTTCTACTTCAAAATATACCGCAACATTTCTTTCCTTTAACATTCTTACATATTTTAAAGTATCTAATGTATTTCTTGCAAATCTTGGAATACTTTTTGCAATTACTAAATCAATTTTACCAGATAGACATTCTTGAATCAATCTCTGAAATTCTTCACGTATATCTGCCTTTGTTCCTGTGATTGCCTTATCTGCAAATATTCCTGCAAATACCCACTGTTTATTATTGTGTATCAAATCTGTATAATATTTAATCATAGACTGATAACTCTTAGTCTGGTCTTCATCATCAGTACTAACACGACAATAGGCTGCTACTCTTAATCTCTCTATCTTTCTTTTTGAAGAAAGTTCTGTAGGTGTGTTAGCTTTAATTATTTTAACTTCCATATCCTCGCCTTTCTTGTATTCCTATCGTAGTGATACTATAATTGTATTATAATACACAGAAATAGTCAAGTAGTAATACTCGATACTACACTATAATCTTTTTTTATTGTTTTTTCTATTAATTGATACTCTTTTTCGCTTATAAGTTTCAACTGTAACAACTGTTTAAGCATTGATAACTGCAAGCTGTATCTTAGTAATTTTGTATTATCCATTTTCTCCTCCCGTTTAGCTTTGACCCCAAAAGAATGTGGCAGGATTACTTAATAAGTCATATCCTGCCACACGGCTTTCATTGTCAAATTCGGCATAAACTATGAAAATATAATTTATAGGTTGTTTTGTATACCCATTTGCTGCGTAATCATTGCAGATTACCTTAACCATAAAATTGTATGGTTCCGGCTCTAAGGTCTATGAGCCGACTGCCCAATCAGAAGTATCATTATATCTTTGCTCCACCTCACCGGTATCCTGGCATAAGTCTGTTACATACAAATGGCAAAATCATTTGATTTTCAAAGTACAGTTAGTTATCTAAGAAAGAAAGTCATCGCATATTCAAACTAAGCAGTCTCAAATTCTAAAGTCTTAGCAATCAATTTTGCCTCCAAACGTTCTCGCAAGTCTTCATCAATGTAGCTTTTATCACCATCTGTCCGAATTGATAATTTCACTATGTAAGGTTTATAATGCTTTAAAATTTTATCCATCGCATCTACATCTCCTTCCGTAGCTGCCTTAATCGTTTCAAAAGGTAATAATCTTTCTTCATTTTTTCTTGAATCTTTTTGCATTGTAACTATTCCTCCATTCCTCTTTTCTCCAGTTCACTTTTCATCAATTTAAGTGCTTTTTTCTTATGCTCATGTATTGTACTGTTTACTACACACATTATTCTGGCAATTTCTGTATCGCTCATACCCAAGAAAAATGAAAGTAATATAACATCTCTTTTCTTTTGTGATAACAGATGTAATACTTCAGCAAGTAAATCACTTTTTATCCCTATGTCATATTCCAATACTTTAAACAGATGATCATCCGATCTGTATTCATCTGATACATAAAGTTCATCAGATTCTTCCGATGATAAATTCTCAATAGATTTCTCATGTTTTTGCAAATAATTTACATAACGATAATAGTCAACTGCTTCACCTCGCAAAATTTTATAACAGTATGCCTGAAATTGAATTTGAATTTTTCTTTTGTAAGAAGGTGATTGCTCCATTAAGGCTCACCCCCTTCCTACAAAAAGCAACGATTTCCCCCTTTCATTCTTTATCCCGAATGGGACCCCCTGTTTTTTCGGTTCTTTTTGTAAAAAATTATTTTTTTGCAAAAAAAAGACGTTCTGTGTTTGCAGAACGCCATAAATATTTTAACATAGTATTTATTTTTTAAATAGTAATAATTATATAATATATATTATTAGATTTTTTTATTAAAATAGACATTTTTTCATCTCATAAGCATTAGTTATTTCTAGTATTTTTTTTATTATCTTTCTTGTTAATTTCTTTATAAATATTTCAATTTTTAGATAATTAAAATTACATCTAACTCTCTATTTATTCGCACACGGTAACCTATGCGTACCTTGACAAAAAAGCCGCCCTTTCGGACCAATGTCATTTAGATAAGACATTGCCCTTCGGACGGCTCATTTTATTTTTTTGATTTTATCTTCGTTCTTAATTCTTTCGGCAATTCATTCGACCATGGTAGCAGTCTGTCCAATTCTTCTGGTTTTGGAAATGCTCCTGTCTGAAGCAGTTTTTCCAATACATATGTTAAATATAGATATGGTTTTAATCCACTTAAAAGTGCTGTCTCTACTATACTGTAAACAATGGCGCTTGCATCTGCTCCACGGATACTTTTGGCAAACAGCCAGTTACGGCGGCCTACTGCAAAGTTTTTGATTGCACGTTCTGCACTGTTATTATCAATGCTCAAATGACCATCTTCCAGGTACCTTCTAAGATATACTTCCTGATTTAATGTGTATAAAACTGCATCTCCTATGAGGGAAGACCGGTCTATGGAAGCTTCCATGGAATGCAGCCACTCAAATAAAGCATCTACTACGAGACGTGATTGTTTCTGACGTTCTTTATATCGTTCTTCTGGTGTTTTATCCCTGATCAGTTCCTCTACTTCGTACAGTATCCCGATTCTTGTCAGTGCCTGATGGGCTACCGTCTCTTTTAATTCTTACCCTTACAACTTACCCTTTCTTGCACTAAAATTCATTCTAGCCAAAATAGTGTTAAAATTCTCATCTAATCTAGGGTAAGGAATATTTTAATATAGTCCATACATTATAAAAAATATAAATCCCTCTTTACAAAACCACCTTCTAGGTGGTATAATCGACTTAAAAATAAATATAAATAAAAAGGAGGTATTCACAATGGCAACATTAGACGAGAAAAACACTTATTATATTGATTATGGTACAGGCGCAGGAAATTTTGAATTCACTGGTACATTAGAAGAAGCTATGGAAGAAGCTAATAAGGGATTATGTTACACACAAGTTCCAGTTTCTATTTCTATAAAAGATGGATGCGATGATATTGCTTATCTCCCTTGGTATGGAATTGAAGCATCAGAAGATGACGTAATAACAGCTAGTTTTGGTAAATTTGGATTTTATGGTGAATGGAGGATTAATGAATGATTACTTATGACCTATTTACAAAATTATACGGTGAAGCAAAAACATATGACTCTTTAGAATTATATATTTCGGAACGAGGTTGGCAGGACTGGATGGACGACTTTGATATTGAAACCGTTACTGCTATCTTGAAAAAAATATATGAATATTCAATAGAATCTCTTCAAGATATTAGAACAAAATTAAATTATTCCCGTATCGGGTTATCCAGAGCTTATTACATCCCATTAAGAACTCTTGAAAACTGGGATAATAAACAAAATATGCCAGAATATGTTGAAGTTCTCATTAAATATACATTTTTCATAAAGGAGATGACAAAAGATGAATCCATTACAGAATAGAATAGATTTTTGCGTTATTATTTCTGTTGACGGAGCAAATCCTAATGGTGATCCAGCAACAATGTCATGGTATCCAAGAGTATTATATGATGGACATGGTGAAATCTCAGATGTTTGTTTAAAAAGAAAAATAAGAAACCGTTTACAAGATATGGGTGAAGAAATATTTGTTCAAGAAGATAGTAGGATTGATGACGGTTATAGAAATTTAAAAGAAAGAATCTTGAACTTTGATGATTTTAAAAATGAATATAGAAATAAAAAACCTGATTTTAAAAAAATTTATGATTCTACTTGCAAAAAATGGATAGATATCAGGACATTTGGACAAGTATTTCCCTTTAAAGGGGCTGGTAATAATTTATCTACTAATGTTAGAGGGTGCATGTCTTTATGGGGTGCTACAAGCTTAGATGTTATTGATGTTCAAGAAATTATAAGTATTAAATCTACAAACTTAAATGAAACAGAAGAGGGACGTAAAGATAGTGCAAGCTTTTTCCATCGTTATATGGTGCATAAAGCTGCTTATGTTACTTATGGTTCTATTTACTGTCAATTAGCAGAAAAAAATAATTTCACAGAAGAAGATGCTGAAAAAATACATCAAGCACTAATCACTCTTTTTGAAGGAGATGCTGCTGCTATGAGACCAGCAGGAACAATGAATGTTCAAAAAGTATATTGGTGGAAACATAATTGCAAGACGGGACAATATCCTCAAATTAAAGTTTTTAAAACACTTGATATTCAGCCACAAAAAGAATATCCATTTTTTACTGTAACGGAAACACCATTACCAGATTTAACTCCAGAAGTTTATACTCTATAATTCAATAATAATTTTCTCAAAGGCAGATTGAAGATGTATCACATTTTCTTTCTGTCTTTTCACTTTTCATATATCCCTTAACTAAATTAACGAAAATCAACCCTAAAATCCATTTTACCTTTCACATGAGCAATTTATCCTCTAAGCATATAAAATTAATTCTAGCACAAATAGCTTAAATTTCGTCTAACAATCTCAGGTAGAGAATCTTTTATTACATCCCATATCTAATTTCAAAAGGTATAAACTTATACCTATTCACAATTTCACAAAGAGAATTCATTAGAAAACAGTTATGCTGTAGATGCTGATGAAGATATTATCTTTCTTGTTAATTTCTTTATAAATATTTCAATTTTATACAATTAAAATTACAGCTAACTTGCTCTTTGTTCGCACAAAAAAAGAAACAGCCAAACATATATGTTTGAACTGTTTCTTCATTTCTGAAGACCTCTAAGCATCGCTAAAACTGTCTCCTGTTCTTTCGTGCTTAAATTGTCCCATATTTTAAGTATTTCTTTTTGTGATTCCGTTAAATCTACTGGATTTTTTTCTCTGAAAAATTGTGATAAAGTTACTCCCAAAGCTGCACATATTTTTTCAAGAGTAATCAATGACGGCAGACTTTCCTGCGTCATAATCCTGCTAAGCGAAGACTGAGAAATCCCGGACAACTGCGATAATCGGTATTTACTGATGTCACGCTTTTCACACAAAGAAATTATATTCTTCGCAACATACTTCTCTATATGCAAGTAAATACACCTCATTTCCATCATTACATTATTCTATTGTACCTGTAATGATAGAAAATTATTAGATATCTACTTTGCAAGTATTTAGTTTCAAATCCAGAAGTATATTTTTAAAAATAAAAAGGGTTGAATAGTATATTGAAAAAATTACACATTGCCCTGGATTTTTAATCTATTCCTATTCTTTTTTCGTAGTCATTTCTTTTATATCTTTTTTTGATACTTCTTTCCATTCAATTAGAAAAATTGGATACATAATATGAAGCATACATGAAAAAATTGCTCCAAGTATTAATAAACAAATTGGAATAATATACAAGAAATTTCTGCATGGTATTTTATCATAAAGATATCCTAAAATAGTCATACATACAATCCCCAATAAATAACTTCCACAAGATAAAGCCATAAGTTTCCGCTCAGATAATTTTCTTTTTTTTGTTATCATTTTCTCCCCTCCCTTATAACAAAATTATACCGAATAATATTAGTATAGTCAACAAATCAAATATAAACATTTATTTTTTTATATTTTCATTATTTTTTCTTTTACTTTTGTTAGTCCCTTCCCCTTATTCTGTATTGGAAAAGATAAAATCGGACATGATTTTGAAAAAAATATGAAAAAATTTTGTTACTCTACCTATAAAGCTTTTGATAGGGTATTTAGCAAACCTCTTTTACAAGTTTTTTCGCATAAATGAAATATTCCTTCACTAACTGCAAGCTTCAGAGTATATTTAGACGGTACTTTCACAGAAAATTATTTTTCTACTAATCACATATGTGAGAGTAAAAAATGCCATATAATTTTGAAAAAATCAAAAAAAGAAGGAGCTATCAGGAAATAGATAGTTCTAAACAGGAGCATTTATACCAAGTGTCAGAGAATGCTGTATATCTTCTGAAAATGCATTGGCAGTCATAAAAATAATCGGAATCGTCTTTTCCAGTTCATAGGAACTCCTGCGGATTGCCATTGTTACCTCATAACCGTTCACGACAGGCATCTGTACATCCATCAGAATCATATCATACTCTCCTAGATCATAATATTCAAATTCTTCTAAGATTTTTTCACCGTTCTCACAGATTGTGCACTCTGCACTTTCTATCTTTAACAGTTCCTTTAATATCTCTACATTCAATTCATTATCCTCCGTACACAAGAATCTCTTTCCTTAAAGGATACTATCAACCTTTTCATTCTTTTCTTCCCGTACTGCTGAAGACACAAATCTATCTTCTGCAATTCTCAAATCTATGAGAACCTCAAAACAGCTTTTCTGCCCCAGTTCATTCTCCATATCAATGGTACCAACCAGATTTCTGGTAATAGCCATTCTAAGATTGGTTCCTTGTATCTTATTAGTCACAGAACCCTCAGCATGGGGAAACGGATCAAAAATTTTACTTTTGAAATCTGCTGACATACCCATGCCATTATCTCTAACTAAGAAACGGTACTTTGCATAGACAGATGACTTTGTCTCACATTCTTCTAGCAGAAACTGAATTTTTCACCTTCCTGTGTGTATTTCATTGCATTAGAAAGTAAGTTTCTGAAATTTACATCAGATGAACCTAATCCTCGTTCATCCATTCATGCTAGATGTTTTCTTTTGTGACAGTAAGCGTCTGATTTTTCTCAGCTATCTGTGAATGGAACATGGTATTGAATTTAGTAATAAAATCTAAAAGGTAAAAATCTATATACTTAAAGACTATTTTCCCTGCTTCAATATTACTCATATCCAGCACATCATTAATAATTCCTAATAGATGCTGTGATAAAATATCTATCTTCTCTGCACAAAAAATCTTGTTTTCATGATGATATCACACAAAAGAACGATGTGTTTTATTGTGCATCTTTTTATTTGTGGCATATGTCAGCTATATAGTTGACGCGTCTCAAAAAATTAAGTATACTATGTTCAAAGGAGATAACTATTATGAGCTTTGAGAATTATTTTCCACTATGGAATGACTTAAATACAGCACAGAAAAAACTAATTTCAGACAATTTGATTACACGGAATGTAAAAAAAGGAACGATCATTCACAACGGAAACCTGGATTGTACCGGATTATTACTGGTTAAATCCGGGCAGCTTCGAACTTACATACTTTCAGATGAAGGACGAGAGATTACACTTTACCGTCTGTTCGATATGGATATGTGTCTTTTATCCGCCTCATGTATCATACGCTCCATTCAATTTGAAGTAACCATTGAAGCAGAAAAAGATACTGATCTTTGGATCATCCCTGCTGAAATCTATAAGGGCATTATGAAGGAATCTGCTCCCGTCGCAAACTATACCAATGAGTTAATGGCTACCCGTTTTTCTGATGTCATGTGGCTGATTGAACAAATTATGTGGAAGAGTTTGGATAAGCGTGTTGCTTCATTTCTTTTAGAAGAGACCTCTATCGAAGGAACAAACGAGCTGAAAATCACTCATGAGACGATTGCTAATCATCTTGGTTCCCACAGGGAAGTTATCACTCGAATGCTTCGATACTTTCAAGGCGAGGGTCTCGTCAAACTCTCCCGCGGCAAAATCACAATCCTTGATCCAAAAAGACTGGAAACACTCCAAAGGTCATAAAATTGTTTTTCTGTAACATATAAAGAAGAATCCTCCATTTATCAGAATTATGAAAGTCATTCTAATAAATGGGGGATCTTTTTATATTACGAGAAAATTATAAAAATATTATGATTATTTTTAATAATCCATACCACATGCATATGCCTTTTCAATCAGCGCACGGTCATTGACAACTGCATCATAGAAGCGAAATCCGCCGGAGAAGTTGTATGTTTCATATCCATTTCCTTCCAGAATACGACTGGCAATATAACTTCGCAGCCCACTCTGGCATATCAGGTAAACAGGCTTTCCCTTCTCAATTTCATTGATACGTTCCCTTAGTTCATCTACAGGAATGTTTTTGAATCCATCCATATGCCCCATGTTAAATTCACCTACAGTTCTCACATCCAGTAACACAACGCTTTTATCTCTAGAAATCTTATCCATATCTTCCAGATGCCATTGTTTTAAGGTACCTTTTGCTATATTGTCTATCATGAATCCGGCCATATTTACAGGATCCTTGGCAGAGGAATAAGGCGGTGCATATGCGAGATCCAAATCCTTCAGCTGGGTTGCCTTCAGCCCTGCATGAATTGCTGTTGCCAGCACATCAATACGTTTATCAACTCCTTCATATCCAATAATCTGAGCGCCAAGCAAACGATAGGTCTCTTTTTCAAAAACCGCCTTCATGGTCATCACTTTTCCACTAGGATAGTAACCGGCATGACTCATAGGAGAAAGAATTACTGTATCTACCTCTAATCCTGACTTTTTGGCATTGGTTTCATTGATACCTGTAGTGGCTGCTGTCATATCAAACACTTTTATAATGGAGCTTCCCTGACTGCCCAGGTAACGACTATCACCGCCACAAATATTATCAGCGATGATTCTGCCCTGTTTATTGGCTGGTCCTGCCAAAGAAATCAGCGCATCATTACCCGTAACATAATGTTTTACCTGAACTGCATCACCTGCAGCATAAATATCCGGTACAGAGGTTTCCATTCTGTCATTCACTACAATACTTTCCTTGATGCCAAGTTCCAGACCGGCTTCTTTTGCTAATACTGTGTCTGGTGTGACTCCGATTGCCAGAACTACCATATCAGCCTGAAGGGATGGATTATCTTTCAACAGGACCTCCACTCCGTTGTCTTTTTCTTTAAATCCTTCTACTGTATAGCCCAGTACCAGTTTTATCCCATGCTTTCTCATTTCATTATGGATCATGGATGCCATATCCGGGTCAAAAGGGTTCATCAGCTGCTTAGGCCGCTGGACAATCGTAACATCCATGCCAAGCTCCCTCAAATTTTCTGCCAGTTCCAGACCAATAAAACCGCCACCTGCCAATACAACCGATTTTGGATGATTCTTATTTATATATTCCTTTATCCGAAAAGTGTCTTCTACAGTACGAAGTGTAAAAAGTTTATCAATACCTACTCCGGGAAGTCTCGGCTGTGTTGGCTTTGCACCTGGAGAGAGAATCAGCTTATCATATTTTTCTTCAAATATCTCACCATTCTCTAAATTTTTCACTGAAACCGTTTTACGTTCCGGATGTATGGAGATAACTTCATGATGAATTTTCATATTGATATGAAAACGTTTAAAAAAACTCTCTGGTGTCTGTAGTGTAAGTTCTTCCGGGTCTGTGATCACGTCTCCAATATAATATGGAAGTCCACAATTTGCATAGGATATGTATCCGGATCTTTCAAACACAGTAATTTCAGCATGTTCATTCAGTCTGCGTATTCTTGCTGCGGCTGTAGCTCCTCCGGCTACACCGCCTACAATTATTACCTTCATCTTATTTTTCCACCTTTCCTGAGTAAGCTGCAATGCCACCGATATTATTTACTTTAGAATATCCCATTCGTTGCAGTATCCCAGTTGCCTGGCGGCTTCGTGAACCGGAATAACAGTATACAAACAGTGGGATAGCCTTATCCCACGCTACAGAAGCAATATTGTCAAGTTGCTGCAACGGCACATTTTTACTTTCTGGTATATGTCCTTCCTGATATTCCTGCGGTGTACGTACATCCAGCAGAACTGCATCATCAGTCCTTTTATATTCTTCTATGCCTTGATTAATATTCGACTGTTTAAAGAGATCAAAAAATCCCATTAGCACACCTCCCTAAAGCATTTCTAAAATCGCATTCTTAGGTCTCGCCCCTGAAATCTGCTGTACAATCTTCCCATTCTTCATAACCACTAAAGTCGGAATGCTCATAATACTGAACTTATTTGCCAGTTCAGGCTCTTCATCTACATTAATCTTTCCTACTTTAATATCTCTACGCTCACTTGCAATCTCCTCTACAATAGGTACTACCATGCGGCAAGGTGCACACCAAGATGCCCAAAAATCTAAAAGAACGGGTTTATCGGAATTCAGTACTTCGTTCTGAAAATTATTTTTATTGATATTAATAGCAGACATTTTACAGTCCTCCTTATCTTTTCTTTTTGTAGATTTATTATAGTCTTAATTTCATTTATTTTCCGTGATTACATCACCATACCTCATTAACTTAACTTCTTGCCATACCATCTACACTTAATATAACACCTGTAATGTAACTCGCCTCATCTGAAGCAAGAAACACAAACGCATTGGCAATATCTTCTGGCTGTCCAAGACGACGCAATGGAATTCTTTCAATCATAGGTTCGATAACTTCCTTTGGCACGGCCTTCATCATATCAGTTTCTGTAATCCCAGGTGCAACAGCATTAACACGAATACCTTTAGGTCCTAGTTCTCTTGCTAATGATACAGTT
>NZ_ACEP01000041.1 GCF_000173975.1 Anaerobutyricum hallii DSM 3353 | reverse complement strand
CCTACGGTTGTGTTATATTGTATAAAAACTAAGCTAATTTCTCATATTCAGCAACAATTGCATCTAACAGCTTTTCATCTGTAAGCTGAGTGATTTCTTTTGCTGCTTCACGAACGCCCTGTTCTTTGATTTTTGCCTGAAGTTCAACGCTCTGTTTGTCTTCTGGATTATCATAGTGTAAAGCTGCACCAACACCAACAAGTAAGTGGTCTACTGGAAGTCCATATCCTGCTGCTGTTGTTAATGGGCTGATCAGGCGGTCTGTTGGGCTTAATTTACGAAGTGGCTCACGACCTACACGGCTTACATCGTCCTGTAAGTATGGGTTTTTGAAACGTCCGATAATCTTTTTGATGTATGCTGCATGTTTTTCAGGGTCGAAACCATGTTTCTTGATGAGTCCGTCACCACTCTCTTTCATTGCTTTAGATACGATGTCATAGATTTCTTCATCAGCGATCGCTGCATCGATTGTTGGGAATCCACGAAGCTTTCCAAGATAAGAAGTGATGCAGTGTCCTGTATTTAATGTGAATAATTTACGCTCAATGTATGCCATTAAGTCATCTACAAGAGTCATTCCTTTGATTTCTGGAATCTCGCCCTTGAAGCTTGCGCGCTCTACATCCCATTCGTAGTATTCTTCTACTACTACATCAATGAAGTTTTCGCTCTTTACAGGAGGTACGATTCTGTCAACTGCACAGTCTGGGAATCCGACATACTCATCTGCAAATGCTTTTCCTTCCTCGCTTAAGTTTTCGTAAACAGCTTTCTTTAACTGAGATGTTCCACGGATTGCATTTTCACATGCGATGATGTTCATCGGCTCTTTGTTTCCGTCTGCCATACGTTTTTCGATAGCTGCTGCGATTGTAGGAGCGATACGAGGTAAAATAACAAGACCAACAGCTGTTGTTACAAGGTCAGCACTTGCGATTTCATCTACTGCTTCTGGCTTTGTAGAATTTACACCACTGATGTTTTCGATTTTCTGATCTTCACATTCTACGTCCATTACATGAACTGTGTATGTTTTATCCTCATTAATTTTATCGATAATCTTGTCTACAACGTCTGCAAATACTACATGATAACCGGACTGACTAAGTAAAGCTCCAATAAAACCACGACCGATATTACCTGCTCCAAACTGAACTGCCTTTTTCATAATCTGACTCCTTCTTTCTTAAATCTAAACCTCGGGACTATTCCCGATGTTATTTCAATATGATTTTTTAATATAGTTTTTACTTAATTTAATTACTCACCTTTGTTATTTATTTTAACCAAAAGTTTTCATGATAGTGTCAACGTCAGCATTCTTTTTCAGTGTTTCGAGAAGTTCTTCGTCCTCAAGACTTGCTACGATGTTTCCAAGAATCTCAAGATGCTCATCACCAACACCTGCAATACCGATTACGAGATATGCTTTCTCATCACCAAAGTCAACACCTTCTGGATACTGCATTACTACGATACCAGATTTTTTAACGGTTTCTTTTGCATTAGATGTTCCGTGAGGAATTGCAACTCCCATACCCATGTATGTAGATACCATATTTTCACGGTCAACCATTGCCTGAATATAATCTTCATTTGTGAAGCCAAGGTCACATAAAAGCTGGCCTGCTGCACGAATTGCTGTTTCTTTATCTACACTCTTTAAGCCTGTTTTGATACCTTCTTTTTTAAGAACGGCTTTTTTTGCTTTCTTTTCTTCTTTTACTTCAGGTTCTACTGCTGGAGCTGAGGCGGATGTACCATTTGCACGTCCCTCTAACTCTGCATAGAATGTATCAAGGTTAGGATCCTGAAGGAAGTTTCCGATTGCTACTAATCTTGCCTGTGGCGCACTCTTAACTGCTCTGTCCTGTAAAATGTACTGGCATACAACGACATCTGCGTCTGCAGGAACATTATCTACGGATGTATTTGTTACTGTAATTCCAAGATTTAAAGGTTTAATACGATTTCTGAACTTTGTTGCTCCCATTGCAGAAGATCCCATACCAGCGTCACATGCGAATACGATTTTCTTAATGTCATCTGCCTTAACATCTGCTCCGGAAAGAACTTCTGCTGCCTGTCCTTTGGACTCAGCTTTCATGTCGCTTGTCTTTTTCTGTGCATCTTCAAGACTCTTGCTTCCTGCCATCTTAACGATCGGTGAAGAAACTAAGAAAGATACTGTTGCTGCAATCAGAACACCAAGTGCTGTGATTACGATAGAACTCTTTGGTGACATTGACATAAATGCGATGATGGAACCAGGTGCGGAAGGTCCTACAAGACCTGCTTTTGTAATACTGTAGAAAAGGATCGCACAGATATTACCTGCGATTGGTCCAACGATTACTAATGGATTCATAAGGATGTATGGGAAATAAATCTCATGGATACCACCGAAGAAGTGAATGATAATTGCTCCAGGTGCGGAATCCTTTGTTGCTTTATCCTTAGAAAATGCCCAGTAAGCAAGAAGTAATCCAAGACCTGGACCTGGGTTAGCCTCTAACATATACATGATGGACTTACCAGCTTCTGCTGCCTGTTCAATTCCGATAGGAGTAAAGATACCATGATTGATTGCGTTGTTCAAGAATAATACCTTCGCTGGCTCAATAAAGATTGCTGCGAGTGGAAGAAGACTATGATCTACAAGTACCTGAACACCACCTTTTAATACTACAAGTACGGCACTCATGAAAGGTCCGATTGCATAGTAACCAACGATAGCTAATAACATACCGAAGATACCAATGGAGAAGTTGTTAATTAACATCTCAAATCCGGCTGGCATTCTTCCGTCCATTGCCTGGTCAAACTTTTTAATAACAAAACCAGCCAAAGGACCCATTACCATAGCACCCATCAACATTGGATAATCAGGTGCTCCGACGATTACACCGATGGTTGCGATCGCACCCATTACTCCGCCTCGGTCTCCACCGATTAACTTACCACCCTGGAATGCAATCAGGACTGGAAGTAAGTAATTAAGCATTGGTCCGTTTAAAGTTGCAAGCTGTGCATTTGGAAGCCATCCTTTTTCGATAAATAATGCTGTGATGAAGCCCCATGCGATGAATGCTCCGATATTTGGCATTACCATTGAACTAAGGAACTTACCAAAACGTTGTACTGCGTTTTTCATGTTACATATCTCCTCTCTTTTTTGCCCCTCCCCATCGGCTTAATACCTGTTTCCGTTTTACGTTTTGCCTCCGGCCTTGGGATATTGACACTGTGCTTTTTTGCACTGCCCTTGTTTTCTATGTCTCTATTGTAAAGCACAAAATGACAAAATTCAAAGGAATGATACCGCAACTTTGTCGGTAAGACTTCCCGACAAACTGTCACTTTATCATCAATATACCCAATTTCTTTGTCGCTCTTTTGTGCATTTTCACAAGAAGTATTTGTCAGTAAAATATTGTATAATAAGAAGAAGAATAGGAAAGGAAGAAAAAATCATGCAGCTCACACCACGCGCAGATAAAATAATCCGCATTCTGCTCCGCTTTTCACCGGACAGCCCTGTGACAATCGGTATCATTTCAGAAGAACTCGGTGTCAGCGACCGCTCCGTCCAGCGCGAACTGCCAACCGTTGAAAAATGGATGAAGCATAATGGCTTTTGCTTTGTACGCAAACGAAGTGTAGGACTTTTAATTGACGAGACACCAGAACGATTGAAAGAGTTAGCTGCTCTTTTAGATGAAAAAGATACAAATAGCTCCGCTCCTGCAGATAACCGCCCAGAAAGGCTGACTCTCTTATGTCATGACCTTCTCCTCGCAGAAGAGCCGATTAAATCTTACTACTTCACAGAAAAGTTCGAGATTTCCGAGGGTACACTTACTGCTGACCTTAACCAGCTTGAAACCTGGTTTACAAAGTATCAGCTAAAGCTCGTCCGCCGTCCCGGACTTGGTGTATTTATAGAAGGAACAGAAATCGCAAGAAGACAGGCATTGACTTCTTTCATATGTAAACAGGTAAATGAACATCACTCCATTGGCAATCTCCAGGACAAGAAGTTTCTGTCAGACCGAAATTTTATCAATGAAATTGATGGCGAAGTAATGGCCGAGGTTAATCACATCCTTGGCGGCTGTCAGAAACAGCTTGGTATGCAGCTTTCTGACAATGGATATTTACACTTGCTTGTATACACTTCCCTCTGTGTACAGAGAATGCAAAAAGGACGGTTTATCAAAGAACTCAAACAGTCTTATGCAGAAATATCTATCCAGCCGGAGTATGCCGTTTCCGAATATATTATGAAGGAATTACGCCAGTTTTTCCATTTATCTATTTCTGTCGATGAGACCATCTATATGGCTGTCTTTATTTCCGGACAGCGTATATGGCCATCTGGAAGCAGAGATTTAACTGATATAAAAAACCTTGACGTACATCAGATTACCCTGTCCATCATAAAAAAAGTCAACGAAATTTTACATATAAACTTTATGAGAGACAGCCGGCTCCTCACAGAATTAAGCGGACATATCCAACCGACCATTGCCAGACTCCGCGCTGGAATCCCTGTAGAAAATCCGCTGTTAAAGGAATTTCAGGAAAGTTATCCTTCTGTATATAAGGCTTGTGAAGAGGGACTTTCTCTCCTCTGTCCGATTCTTGGCATAAAAAAAGTTCCCGCCAGCGAAATTGGTTTTATTACCCTTTATTTCACAATGGCAATGGAACGTATTGAAAAAGAAATCAAAAAGCTTTCTGTTATGATTGTCTGTCCAACTGGAATCGGAAGTTCAAGACTTCTCACAGAGAGCTTGAAAAAAGAATACCCTGACCTTGATATCCGCGGTATAACCTCCGCTTTTGAATTAGATAATATTCGATTACAGGAAGAAGGCGTTGACCTTGTTATCTCCACTGTAAAGCTAGAGATTGCCTACCCATACATCCACGTCAATCCAATATTAACCCGTCAGGATAAAATACTGCTCGATTCCCGCATCAAAGTCATTCAGGAACAGAAAAGGCAGGCACAGGAAAAAGAAATCAAAGAACCCGAAGTTCCTTCTGATTCCTCAATCTGTAGAAAAGATGTAGAATTTCTCTCCGCCATTGGAAGCGAAATCTATGAACTGCTCGGCAATATTTACATCAATCAGGCTCCAATCCTGAAAAACAGAGATGAAATAATCTCTTACTGTTCCTCCCTGTATGCCGACACTTCCGACATGCAGGCACATTTATACAAAATATTAAAAGACAGAGATAACCTGGCTGATACCTATATCAAACCATTTCAGGCACTTCTCCTTCACGGAAGAAGTACAGAAATTTCTACCTCCTGCTTCGGTTACGTCCGGCTTGAACCACCAATCTATGAACGTGGACATATTATCCGGGGCGCTATTGTATCTCTGATTCCCTCGGGACCTGCAAGTGAAGTTGCTGCCCCGGTAACCAGTGAGGTAATCGGTGCGCTCTTAGAAGAACCAGCACTTTTAAAAGCATTACAAAGTCTTAACAAAGAGAACTTCACAAAACAACTAGAAGAAATATTACTACGATTTTATAAATCAACAGTACAAACAAGACTCCATCTAAAAACATCCGGTGCAGAAAAAGTATAAATAGGAATTTGCCGCAGGCAAAGAGACGCCCCCCGAAGAAAGTCTAGCCCTTATATTTGTGACTTTAGTCGCGGCGGTTTGAATGCTCGCTTTAAGCGCTCGCATCCAAACCTTGCTCCGTGGCCACAAATATAAGGGCTAGACTCTCTTCGGGGGCTGTGCTTTGGCTGGGGAGGGAAATTCTATTTATTACTGGAGGGATTTGAATAGGCTCCAGAAGGATGTGGCTTTCTGTGGAGTTGTTTTTTGAAGGACTGATACTTGAATTATTGTTGTAGTATGCTGAAAACATATTAAAACAGATGCATGTATGATATTTTTGCTGAGAACGGATTATCAGTAATAGTACACCGATGATATACTCCTTTTTCTTATTAATTGTGTGTCAATCCTAAAATATTTAACTTCCCAGATTACTTCTATTCCTCCTGACTTCTTCCACAAATCTTTCCGCA
>NZ_ACEP01000042.1 GCF_000173975.1 Anaerobutyricum hallii DSM 3353 | reverse complement strand
ATCCCAGATGCGACTACAGAGCAGATGGGATATGGCAGTATTTCTTTTTTCGTTTGTTTCCCCCTAATGAATCAGATAGTAATCACTTATCCATTTTGTCAAATCAAAAAAGTTGCCGAATTTCTCCCTTTTTTCGCCGCTATTTTATACATATTATATGGAAGAAATTTTACTCCCATGTTTAACAAGTGAAAAAACTGGAAAAAATCAAGAATAAGAGAAAAAAATTAGTTGACATGGCTTGACAGATGTGCTATGATAATAAACTGATTCACAATGGGTCTGTATGCCTATTGGAAAGTAACCAGAAGATTTAACATTATGATTATTCAAGGGGTGAAAACATCGATGGAAAAGAATAGACTGCGTCCAACGCGAATTCCGGGAAGCAAAAACATCAGAATGAGCTATGCCAGACAAAAAGATGTTCTCGATATGCCGAATCTTATAGAAGTCCAGAAAGATTCCTACAAATGGTTCCTTACAGATGGATTAAAAGAGGTTTTTGAGGACATTTCGCCTATCACGGATTACAGTGGACAGCTCAGCCTGGAGTTTGTGGACTTTCAGCTTTGCAGAGAGGATAGAAAGTATTCAATCGAGGAGTGTAAAGAACGTGATGCAACATATGCAGCTCCTTTAAAAGTGAAAGTTCGTCTCCATAATAAGGAAACAGATGATTTTAAACAACACGACATTTTTATGGGCGACCTGCCATTGATGACGGAAACAGGTACTTTCGTAATTAATGGTGCGGAACGTGTTATCGTCAGTCAGTTAGTTCGTTCTCCAGGTATTTACTATGCGATCAGCCACGACAAGATTGGTAAGAAGTTATATTCTTGTACAGTAATTCCTAACCGTGGTGCATGGCTGGAATACGAGACAGACTCCAACGATGTATTCTATGTTCGTGTTGACCGTACAAGAAAGGTTCCTGTTACTGTACTTATCAGAGCTCTTGGCATTGGAACCAATGCTGAAATTAAGGAATTATTCGGAGAAGAGCCTAAGATTTTAAAAACTCTCGAAAAGGATACAGCAACAAACTACCAGGAAGGTCTTAAGAAGTTATACGAGAAGATCCGCCCAGGTGAACCTTTATCAGTTGACAGTGCAGAGAGCCTGATTAACAGTATGTTCTTCGATGCAAGACGTTATGACCTTGCAAAAGTAGGACGTTATAAATTTAATAAGAAGTTAATGTTCCGCAATCGTATTGCAGGACACAGACTGGCGCAGGATGTACTTGATCCTTCCACAGGAGAAATCCTTTTTGAAGCAGGTGTAAGACTTACAAAAGAACAGGCTGACGCTATTCAGAACGCAGCAGTTCCTTATGTTTACGTTGAGACAGAAGAGAAAGAAGTAAAAGTCCTTTCCAGTATGATGGTAGATATCACAAGCTTTGTTGATGTTGACCCAGAGGAAGTTGGCGTTACTGAATTAGTATACTATCCAGCCCTTGAAAAAATCTTAGAAGAATATGATGATATAGATGAAATTAAAGCACAGATTCGCAAGAATATCACTGAGCTGATTCCAAAGCACATTACAAGAGAAGATATTTTAGCTTCTATTAACTACAATATCCATCTTGAGTATGGTGTTGGTAACGATGATGATATCGACCACTTAGGTAACCGTCGTATCCGTGCCGTTGGTGAGTTGTTACAGAATCAGTACAGAATTGGTTTATCCCGTCTGGAGAGAGTTGTCAGAGAACGTATGACAACACAGGACATTGAGTCCATTTCCCCACAGACATTAATTAACATTAAACCAGTTACTGCTGCTGTTAAGGAATTCTTTGGAAGTTCTCAGTTATCTCAGTTCATGGATCAGCATAACCCATTATCTGAGCTTACTCATAAGAGACGTCTTTCCGCATTAGGTCCTGGAGGTCTTTCCAGAGATCGTGCCGGATTCGAGGTTCGAGATGTACACTATTCCCACTACGGAAGAATGTGTCCTGTAGAGACTCCCGAGGGTCCTAACATCGGTCTGATTAACTCTCTTGCAACTTACGCAAGAATTAATGAATATGGTTTTGTTGAGGCTCCATACCGTAAGGTAGATAAGAGTGACCCACAGAACCCAGTTGTAACAGATGATGTTGTATACCTTACTGCTGATGAAGAAGATAACTACACAGTAGCGCAGGCGAACGAACCATTAGATGAAGAAGGTCACTTCATTCACACTAATGTTTCCGGTCGTTACAGAGAGGAAACATCTGAATTTAGAAAGTCAAGAATTGACTTAATGGACGTATCTCCTAAGATGGTATTCTCCGTAGCTACATCTATGATTCCTTTCCTTGAGAACGATGATGCGAACCGTGCTCTGATGGGATCCAACATGCAGCGTCAGGCTGTACCACTGTTAAAGACAGAAGTTCCAGTTGTTGGTACTGGTATGGAAGCTAAGGCTGCCCGCGACTCAGGTGTATGTATTATCGCACATCATGCAGGTACAGTTGAGTACTCAACAAGTAAAGAGATTATCGTAAAACGAGAAGACGGAATCCGTGATACTTACCACGTAATTAAGTTCTCCCGAAGCAACCAGGGTAACTGTATGAACCAGAGACCTATCGTAAATAAGGGTGACCATGTTGAAGCAGGAGATATTCTTGCAGATGGTGCTTCCACATGCGGCGGCGAGATGGCTCTTGGTAAGAACCCATTAATCGGATTTATGACCTGGGAAGGTTATAACTATGAGGATGCCGTACTTTTAAGTGAGCGTCTTGTACAGAATGACGTATATACATCTGTTCATATTGAAGAATATGAAGCAGAGGCAAGAGATACAAAGCTTGGACAGGAAGAGATTACAAGAGATCTTGCTGGTCTTAGTGAAGATGTATTAAAAGATCTGGATGAGAATGGTATCATCCGTATCGGTGCAGAAGTTCATGCCGGAGATATTCTGGTAGGTAAGGTGACTCCTAAGGGAGAGACAGAACTTACTGCTGAAGAAAGACTTCTTCGTGCTATTTTCGGTGAAAAGGCAAGAGAAGTTCGTGATACTTCCCTTCGTGTTCCACACGGCGCTTACGGTGTTGTTATGGATACAAAGGTATTTACAAGGGAGAATGGTGACGAGCTGCCTCCAACAGTTAACAAGTCTGTTCGTGTTTACATTGCACAGAAACGTAAGATTTCTGTTGGTGATAAGATGGCTGGCCGTCATGGTAACAAGGGTGTAGTTTCCCGTGTACTTCCAGTAGAGGATATGCCATTCCTTCCTAATGGCCGTCCACTCGATATCGTACTGAACCCATTAGGTGTACCTTCCCGAATGAATATCGGACAGGTCTTAGAGCTTCATTTAAGTCTCGCATCTAAGGTGCTTGGATTTAATGTAGCAACACCAGTATTTAACGGTGCAGATGAGAACGATATCATGGATACTCTTGAGATGGCGAATGACTATGCGAACAAGACATGGGAAGAATTCGAAGAACGCTGGGGTGACAAGGTTAACGATGATATTATGAAGTATCTTTGGGATAACCGTGACCACAGAGAAGAATGGAAGGGTGTTCCAATCGACCGTACAGGTAAGGTTCAGCTTCGTGATGGACGTACAGGACAGGAATTCGATTCACCAGTTTCCATCGGATTCATGCATTATCTGAAGCTGCATCACTTAGTAGATGATAAGATTCATGCACGTTCTACAGGTCCTTACTCATTAGTAACACAGCAGCCTCTGGGTGGTAAAGCTCAGTTCGGTGGACAGCGTTTCGGAGAGATGGAGGTTTGGGCTCTTGAGGCTTATGGTGCTTCCTACACTCTTCAGGAAATCTTAACTGTGAAGTCTGATGATGTAGTTGGTCGTGTGAAGACATACGAAGCAATCATCAAAGGAGAGAATATTCCTGAACCAGGTATTCCGGAATCCTTCAAGGTACTTCTTAAGGAATTCCAGTCCCTCGCTCTTGATGTTCGTGTCTTAAAAGAAGATATGACAGAAATTGAGCTTCAGGAAGGCAGCGAAACAATTAATGAATCCCTTACTTCAGTGATTGAGAGCAGTCCGGATGATAACAATTATAAGGACGAGAGCAATCTTGGAGAGTATGGCTACAAAGAAAGTACTCTGGAAGAAGAAGCTGGACAGGCTGATGCACAGCCAGAGTTTACAGAAATGCCTTTTGGCGATTCTGATTTGTAAGATAGTTTGGAAGGAGTAACCTATGTCTGATATGAATAACCAAACAGTTGAACAGCCGGTTAATTTTGACGCCATTAAAATCGGACTTGCGTCTCCGGAACTGATTCGTCAGTGGTCTCATGGTGAGGTAAAAAAGCCGGAAACCATTAACTACCGTACTTTAAAGCCGGAAAAAGATGGTCTGTTCTGTGAAAGAATTTTCGGACCAAGCAAGGACTGGGAATGTCACTGTGGTAAATATAAAAAGATTCGCTATAAAGGCGTTGTCTGTGATAAATGTGGTGTTGAAGTTACAAAGGCAAGTGTAAGAAGAGAAAGAATGGGACACATCGAACTCGCAGCTCCAGTATCCCATATCTGGTACTTCAAGGGAATCCCTAGCCGTATGGGATTAATCCTTGATATGTCTCCAAAAGCACTGGAAAAAGTATTATACTTTGCTTCCTTTGTAGTTCTTGACCCAGGAACAACAAACTTAAGCAAGAAGGACGTTATCTCTGATGCTGAGTACCGTCGTGTAACAGAAGAATATAGGAATTCTGATGAAGGTCTTGGAAACTTCCGTGTAGGAATGGGTGCTGAGGCAATCAAAGAACTTCTTGCAGAGATCGACTTAGAGGCTGAAGCAGAAGAACTTAAGAAGAGTCTTAAGAATGCCAGCGGTCAGAAGAAAGCAAGAAATATTAAACGATTAGAAGTTGTAGAAGCTTTCCGTCTGTCAGGAAACCGTCCAGAATGGATGGTTCTTGACGCTGTTCCGGTTATCCCTCCGGATATCCGTCCAATGGTTCAGTTAGATGGTGGACGTTTTGCAACCTCCGATTTAAATGATTTATATAGAAGAATCATCAACCGTAATAACCGTCTTAAGAGACTGTTAGAGCTTGGTGCGCCAGACATTATTATCCGTAACGAAAAGCGTATGCTTCAGGAAGCTGTTGATGCGTTAATCGATAATGGCCGTCGTGGACGTCCAGTAACTGGTCCTGGAAACAGAGCATTAAAATCCCTTTCCGATATGTTAAAGGGTAAACAGGGACGTTTCCGTCAGAACCTTCTTGGTAAGCGTGTTGACTACTCAGGACGTTCCGTAATCGTAGTAGGACCAGAATTAAAGATTTATCAGTGTGGTCTTCCAAAAGAGATGGCTATCGAGCTTTTCAAACCATTTGTTATGAAAGAACTTGTAGCAAACGGTCTTGCTCATAATATTAAGTCTGCCAAGAAGATGGTAGAAAAGTTACAGCCAGAAGTTTGGGATGTACTCGAAGATGTTATCAAAGAACATCCGGTTATGTTAAACCGTGCTCCTACCTTGCATCGTCTTGGTATTCAGGCATTCGAGCCAACATTAGTAGAAGGTAAAGCGATTAAGTTACATCCATTAGTATGTACAGCGTTTAATGCCGACTTTGATGGTGACCAGATGGCTGTCCATCTGCCACTTTCCCAGGAAGCACAGGCTGAGTGCCGTTTCCTCTTACTTTCTCCAAACAACTTACTGAAGCCATCTGATGGTGCTCCAGTAGCCGTTCCTTCTCAGGATATGGTCCTTGGTATTTACTACCTGACTATGGAAAAAGAAGGAGCTAAGGGTGAAGGTAAATGCTTTAAGTCTGAAAATGAAGCATATCTTGCTTACGAGAACAAGGTAATCACACTTCATTCCAGAATCAAAGTAAAGAGAAGAGGTATGAGACCAGACGGAACAATGGGAAGCCGTATTATAGATTGTACAATGGGACGTCTTCTTTTCAACGAAATCATCCTTCAGGATTTAGGTTTTGTTGACCGTTCTGATCCAGATAACTTCTTAAAGTTAGAAGTTGATTTTCAGTGTGGTAAGAAACAGTTAAAACAGATCCTTGACCGTTGTATCAGCGTACATGGTACAACTAAGACTGCCGAGGTTCTTGATAATATCAAAGCTCTTGGATATAAGTATTCTACAATTGGTGCGTTAAGTGTATCTATTTCCGATATGACTGTACCAAAAGAAAAACCAGAAATCCTTGCAGCAGCTCAGAAACAGGTTGAGTACATTACAAAACAATACCGCCGTGGTTTCATGACAGAAGAAGAACGTTATAAAGCAGTAGTACAGACATGGTTTGCTGCCGATAACGAACTTACAGATAAACTGATCAGTGGTCTTGATAAGTACAACAACATCTTCATGATGGCTGACTCCGGTGCCCGTGGTTCTAACCAGCAGATTAAACAGCTTGCCGGTATGCGTGGACTGATGGCCGATACATCCGGACGTACTATCGAACTTCCTATCAAGTCCAACTTCCGTGAAGGTCTTGACGTACTGGAGTACTTCATTTCTGCACATGGTGCCAGAAAGGGACTTTCCGATACAGCCCTTCGTACAGCCGATTCCGGTTATCTGACAAGACGTCTTGTAGATGTATCTCAGGAACTGATTATTCGTGAACAGGATTGCTGCGAAGGAACAAACAAGATTCCAAGCATGTATGTAGAAGCTATCATGGATGGAAAAGAAACAATCGAATCATTAGAGGATCGTATCAGCGGACGTTATGCAGCAGAAGATTACAAAGATAAAGAAGGTAATATCATTGTTGAAGCGAACTGCATGATTACTCCAAAGCGTGCGAAAGCAATTGTAAACGCAGGATATCAGCAGGTTAAGATCAGAACAATGTTAACATGTAAGTCCCATAACGGTGCATGTTCTAAATGTTACGGTGCCAACCTTGCAACTGGTCAGGCAGTACAGGTTGGTGAGGCAGTCGGAATTATTGCTGCTCAGTCCATTGGTGAGCCTGGTACACAGCTTACTATGCGTACATTCCATGCCGGTGGTGTAGCCGGTGATGATATTACACAGGGTCTTCCTCGTGTCGAGGAGCTTTTCGAGGCACGTAAACCTAAGGGCCTTGCCATCATCACTGAAATTGCTGGTCGTGCGGATGTAAAAGAAACAAAAGAAAAACGTGAAATCACTGTAGTAAATGAGGATAGCGGAGAAACAAGAAATTATGTAATTCCTTACGGTTCCCGTATCAAAGTTCTTGACGGTACTTACTTAGAGGCCGGTGATGAACTGACAGAAGGTTCTGTAAATCCTCATGACATCTTAAGAATCAAAGGTGCAGGAGCAGTTCAGGATTACATGATGCGTGAAGTACAGCGTGTATACCGTCTGCAGGGTGTAGATATCAACGATAAACATATCGAGATTATCGTTCGCCAGATGCTTAAGAAAGTTCGTATTGAAGAAGCTGGAGATAGCCGGTACTTACCAGGAGCACTCATTGATATCCTTGAATTAGAGGATGAGAATGAAAGACTTCTTGCAGAAGGAAAAGAGCCTGCAACAGCAGAGCAGACACTTCTCGGTATCACAAAGGCTTCTCTTGCAACAAGTTCTTTCTTATCTGCTGCTTCCTTCCAGGAAACAACAAAGGTTCTTACAGATGCAGCAATCAAAGGAAAGATTGATCCATTAATTGGTCTTAAGGAAAACGTACTTTTAGGAAAACTGATTCCAGCCGGAACAGGATTAAAGAAGTATCGTAACCTTCATCTTGATACAGGAAAAGTTGTCAACAAGATCGAAGAAGCAGACGAATTTGACTATGATGCAGCTTCTATGGAAGAAGAAATACGTGATCAGAAGTCAGAGGATGCAGCAATGATGATGGATTCTGAAAATCTTTAATTAAGATACAGGACAGACGACCCCTGAGAATAAAATAATCCCTATCTGTGACTTTCGTCGCTGCGGTTTGAATGTTCGCTTAGACGCGCGAACGTTCAAACCTTGCTCCCAGGTCACAGATAGGGATTATTTTATTCTCAGGGGCCTGACTGTGGCTGGAGTTGGTTTCTTCTGGGTTCGTCTGTTTCTGGCACTTCGAGAAAAATGAAATTCAATTTTCCCCTTGACAAAAAGATTTTTTAAATATATAATCTTTAATTGTGTGCGATGTATAACTATGTCCACATATGGGTATAATCAAGATGATTTGTCATATTGGTTTAACCTAAAGAAGAAACTATTAGCAACCACATTAGAAAATATGCATGGAGGTGAATTTCAGAATGCCTACTTTTAACCAGTTAGTTAGAAAAGGAAGACAGTCTGTAGCAAAGAAATCCACGGCACCTGCTCTTCAGAAAGGATTTAACTCCTTAAAGAAAAGACCAACAGATGCCAGCTCACCACAGAAACGTGGAGTATGTACAGCCGTTAAGACAGCAACTCCTAAGAAGCCTAACTCAGCGCTTCGTAAGATTGCCAGAGTACGTCTTTCCAACGGTATTGAAGTAACAAGCTATATCCCAGGTGAAGGACATAACCTTCAGGAACATAGTGTTGTTCTTATCCGTGGAGGAAGAGTAAAGGATTTACCAGGTACAAGATATCATATCGTACGTGGTACTCTTGATACAGCAGGCGTAGCAAACAGACGCCAGGCTCGTTCCAAATACGGTGCTAAGAAACCTAAGAAATAAATATCAGTGAGAATGCCGGAATAGCAATATTTTCTCTGTTGGTTGCAGGCAATATATTGACTTGTCCGAGCATGAACAACGGAAACAGAAGTTTCCATGAGTACCGATGATTTAATATTTCATTTCCTCATGGAAATGAAGAAATGAAAATCACATTTAATTAAGGAGGGAAGAACCGTGCCACGTAAAGGACATATCGCAAAAAGGGATGTATTACCAGATCCTATTTACAATAACAAAGTGGTAACAAAGCTTATCAATAACATCATGTTAGACGGTAAGAAAGGTGTTGCACAGAAAATCGTTTACGGTGCTTTCGACCGCATTGCGGAAGAAACAGGAAAAGATGCCTTAGAAGTATTTACAGAGGCTATGAACAACATTATGCCAGCTCTGGAAGTTAAGGCTAGACGTATCGGTGGTGCTACTTATCAGGTACCTATCGACGTAAGACCAGACAGACGTCAGGCATTAGCTCTTCGTTGGATTACTCTTTACTCTCGTAAGAGAAGTGAAAAGACTATGGAAGAGCGTCTTGCAAAAGAACTTATGGATGCAGCGAACAACACTGGTGCATCTGTAAAGAAAAAAGAAGATATGCACAAAATGGCAGAAGCAAACAAAGCTTTCGCACATTACAGATTCTAATAAGTTATTTACACAGGATGTGCTGCATAGATTATGCAGCCGTCCGGATACATTTTATAGGAGGAAAAAACCTTGGCTGGAAGAGAATATCCACTTGAGAGAACCAGAAATATTGGTATTATGGCCCACATTGATGCTGGTAAGACAACATTGACAGAGCGTATCCTTTATTACACTGGTGTAAATTACAAGATTGGTGATACTCATGAAGGTACTGCTACCATGGACTGGATGGAACAGGAGCAGGAAAGAGGTATCACAATCACTTCCGCTGCCACAACATGTCACTGGACTCTGGAAGAGGATTGTAAACCTAAAAAAGGTGCTTTAGAGCATCGTATCAATATTATTGATACCCCAGGACACGTTGACTTTACAGTAGAGGTAGAAAGATCTCTTCGTGTATTGGACAGCGCTGTTGGTGTCTTCTGTGCAAAGGGCGGTGTTGAACCACAGTCCGAAAATGTATGGCGTCAGGCAGACACCTATAATGTACCACGTATGGCATTCATCAATAAGATGGATATCATGGGTGCTGATTTCTACGGTGCAGTAGATCAGATCAAAACAAGATTAGGTAAAAACGCGATTCCTATTCAGCTTCCTATCGGTAAGGAAGATGACTTCAAGGGAATTATCGACTTAATGGAAATGAAAGCCTACATCTACAACGATGAGAAGGGTGAAGACATTGACATTATTGATATTCCAGAAGATATGAAGGATGATGCTGAATTATATCACACAGATATGGTTGAAAAAATCTGTGAAGCAGATGATGATTTAATGATGGCTTACCTTGATGGAGAAGAGCCAAGCGTTGAAGAGTTAAAGAGAGTTCTCCGTGAAGGAACATGTAACTGTACAATGGTTCCTGTTTGCTGTGGTACAGCTTACAGAAACAAAGGTGTACAGAAACTTCTTGACGCTATTATCGAATATCTGCCAGCTCCTACAGATGTAGAAGCTATCAAAGGTCAGGACTTAGAAGGTAATGAAGTAGAAGTTCCTGCATCTGACGATGCTCCATTTGCAGCTTTAGCATTCAAGATTATGACAGACCCATTCGTTGGAAAGCTTGCTTTCTTCCGTGTATATGCCGGAACAATGAACTCTGGTTCTTACATTTTAAATGCTACAAAAGGCAAAAAAGAGCGTGTTGGACGTATCCTTCAGATGCATGCCAACAAGCGTCAGGAATTAGATAAAGTATACTCAGGAGATATCGCAGCAGCAGTTGGATTTAAGTTCACTACTACTGGTGATACAATCTGTGATGAACAGCATCCAGTAATTCTTGAGTCTATGGAATTCCCAGATCCAGTTATCGAGCTCGCTATCGAGCCTAAGACAAAAGCTGGACAGGGCAAGATGGCAGAAGCTCTTGCAAAACTTGCAGAAGAAGATCCTACTTTCCGCGCTCATACAGATCAGGAAACAGGACAGACAATCATCGCTGGTATGGGTGAGCTTCACCTTGAGATCATCGTTGACCGTCTCCTTCGTGAGTTCAAAGTAGAAGCTAACGTTGGTGCTCCACAGGTAGCATACAAAGAATCCTTCACAAAAGCAGTTGATATCGATTCTAAGTATGCTAAACAGTCCGGTGGACGTGGTCAGTACGGACACTGTAAAGTTCGTTTCGAGCCTATGGACGTTAACGGAGAAGAAACATTCAAATTCGATTCCGAAGTTGTTGGTGGTGCTATTCCTAAAGAATACATCCCTGCAGTTGGTGCTGGTATCGAAGAAGCAGCAAAAGCTGGTATCCTTGGTGGATTCCCTGTTGTTGGTGTACACGCTACAGTATACGACGGATCTTACCATGAAGTCGATTCTTCTGAAATGGCATTCAAGGTAGCTGGTTCCTTAGCATTCAAGGATGCTATGAAGAAAGCAGATCCTGCATTACTTGAGCCTATCATGAAGGTTGACGTAACAATGCCTGAAGAGTACATGGGTGATGTTATCGGTGATATCAATTCTCGTCGTGGACGTATCGAAGGTATGGAAGATGTAGGTGGCGGACGTATCGTTCATGGTTTTGTACCATTATCTGAAATGTTCGGATATTCTACAGACTTACGTTCAAGAACTCAGGGACGTGGTAACTACTCCATGTTCTTTGATCACTATGAAAAAGTTCCTAAGAACGTACAGGAAAAGATTCTGGATGCTCATTTAGCAGCTCAGAACAAATAATTTCATAGATAAAGATTATCTGTAAAGTTTTACTTGCAAATAATGTTAAAATGAAATATAATTACAGCAGGTGCGGCTTTATAGTCGCAGTCTGGCTGTGATTTGGAATCGTCTGGTCGATTCTTTGCCGGACGAGAATATTTAAAATTATAAAGACAGCCTATCAGGCGTAATTTTAAGGAGGAAATTCAAATGGCTAAAGCTAAGTTTGAGAGAACTAAACCACATTGTAATATTGGTACCATCGGACACGTTGACCATGGTAAAACAACTTTAACAGCTGCTATCACAAAAGTATTAGCTGAAAGAGTAGAAGGAAACGAAAAAGTAGATTTCGAAAACATCGATAAAGCTCCAGAAGAAAGAGAACGTGGTATCACAATCTCTACAGCTCACGTTGAGTACGAAACAGAGAAGAGACATTACGCACACGTTGACTGTCCAGGTCATGCCGATTATGTAAAGAACATGATCACTGGTGCTGCTCAGATGGATGGAGCTATCCTTGTAGTAGCTGCTACTGATGGTGTTATGGCTCAGACTAAAGAGCACATCTTATTATCCCGTCAGGTAGGTGTACCTTACATCGTAGTATTCATGAACAAATGTGATATGGTAGACGATGAAGAGTTACTTGAGTTAGTAGACATGGAAATCCGTGAATTATTAAACGAGTACGACTTCCCAGGAGATGACACTCCAATCATCCAGGGTTCAGCTCTTATGGCTCTTGAAGATCCTAACGGACCATGGGGAGACAAGATCATGGAACTCATGGACGCTGTTGATACATGGATTCCTAACCCAGAACGTGACACAGATAAGCCTTTCTTAATGCCTATCGAGGACATCTTCTCTATCACAGGTCGTGGTACTGTTGCAACTGGTAGAGTAGAGCGTGGTGTATTACACGTATCTGATGAAGTAGAAATCGTTGGTATCACAGACGAAACACGTAAAGTTGTTGTAACTGGTGTTGAAATGTTCCGTAAATTACTTGACGAAGCTCAGGCTGGTGACAACATCGGAGCTCTTCTTCGTGGTGTTCAGAGAGACGAAATTCAGCGTGGACAGGTATTAGCTCAGCCAGGTAGCGTAACATGCCATCATAAGTTCACAGCTCAGGTTTACGTTTTAACAAAAGATGAAGGTGGACGTCATACTCCTTTCTTCAACAACTACAGACCTCAGTTCTACTTCCGTACAACTGACGTAACAGGTGTTATCACTCTTCCAGAAGGAACAGAGATGTGCATGCCTGGTGATAACGTAGAAATGACAATCGACATGATCCATCCAGTAGCTATGGAGCAGGGTCTTACATTCGCTATCCGTGAAGGTGGACGTACTGTAGGATCAGGACGTGTTGCTTCTATCCTCGAGTAATCACGAACTTATATAATTAGTAACTGAATAATACTAGATTTTATATATATCGTACCGCAAGGTACTTGTGTTCAAGCGTAAGATTCACCCCAGAAACTAATGTTTCTGGGGTTTTTCTGTTGTGTGGAAAAGTTAGGAGATATGTTATATACGAATAAATATAACTTAGAATTAATAAACGCATAGCAAAAGAAAATGAACGGAAGTTTTTATGACAGTTACTTTATGATAACAGCTTGATAACAAAAATTGAGAAATTAGTTGACAAAATAGAAATTACTGAATATACTTATACCCATAATTAAGATATTAATAGGATTTGGTTCGATTCCAAACACCATAAAATTAGTAGAAGTATTATCAGAGTGTTTAGTTTCTGGATTAGTGTATGATATGATTAAATATGTCTGTAAGAAAGGAATTGATTCTATGAGAGTACAATGTTCGTTATTATTTGGTCTGGGTGTATGTGATGGTGTGGTGTAATGGTAGCACGATTTATAAAAATATACAAACATCCCAGACCTCCCAAAATTCAGAGTTCGTAAGAGCTCTTTTTTTATATAAAATCATGTTAGATCATAAGTTTTAATGACATTATCTTCCGTTCCTTTTTTAATCACAGTATGACACCCGATCGTGGTTCCCATTGCCCTCAACTTCCACTCTTCCTGAGTAGCGTTCAGTTTATACAGTTCTTCCTGTCTCTTATCTTCATCTTCAATAGCTAATATCTCAGCCTTTTCTTTCTCATAAACATTTTTAAATTGGCACCATTTCTTAAAGAAATCCTGCATCATTGGATTATCGAAGTCTAAAATAATTTTCTGATTCCTTGTTTCAGAAAGTGATAAATTTACAGAGTCATCTATGGCAAACAGCAGGGATAGTACATCGCCAACTGTTTCAATATTAAAATCAAGAAAAATGCTGACATTTAAGCCAAGTGCAGCAGCTATTTTTTCTAATTGTTCTGGTTTGGGATTCCGGATTCCCAATTCATATTTTCTTATAGTTCCAACATTGATTCCAGACAGTTCTGCTAATTGAATCTGACTGAATCCACGAAATTCCCGGTAAGCTCGGATTTTTTTTCCTACCATATAGCGATCTCCTTAAAATATTTATATATTTGTAAAATTGAATACGTTAATTGTGCTTATAGTTTAACACAAAAGTGAATGAAACAAAAGATACAGATTTATGTCAGTAAAAACAGTGCGAATAAAACAAAATATAATTCGCAAAAGATACTTGACAAATTCACAAAAGGCAATTAATATAAGAAACATAAAGAGTCACAAAAGTGACTGGAAAGGAGGGCTATATGAGAACAAATTATATGATGACAGTAGAAGATGTCATGAATGAACTGGGAGTGAAACGTAGCAAAGCATATTCTATTTTAAAACAGCTAAATAATGAGCTGGAAAAAGAAGGATATGTAGCAGTTCGTGGAAAGATTCCACGTCCCTATTGGGAAACAAAATTTTATGGATTTTCTCAGAAATCAATGTAAAGGAGAGTGAGCAGATGTCAGTTTATAAAGACAAAGCACATGGAACCTGGTACACATCTTTCCGATACATTGACTGGACAGGAAAGAAAAGACAGAAGATGAAAAGAGGGTTCAAAACAAAGAGAGAAGCACTGAATTATGAAAATGAATTTAAAAATTCAGTGGCTGTGGAACCAGATATGCAGATGGATAAGTTTGTAGATATTTATTTTTCAGATAAGAAGAATGAATTAAAGGCAAATTCCATACGGAACAAGCAGCACATGATTAACAAACATATCATCCCTTATTTTGGAAATAAAAAATTAAATGAAATTACTCCTGCAGATATTATTCAGTGGCAGAAAATTATACAGGAGAATAAGTTCAGCAAAACATATGAGAGAATGATTCAGAATCAGATTAATGCACTATTTAATCATGCACAGAGGATTTACAACCTTAAAGAAAATCCCTGTAAGAAAGTAAAGCGTATGGGAAAGTCTGATGCGGATAAGCTGGATTTCTGGATTAAAGAGGAGTATGACAGATTTATTTCGGGTGTGGACAGAAAAAGTGAAGACTATCTTATGTTTGAAATACTTTTCTGGACAGGAATTCGGGAAGGAGAACTTCTTTCTTTGACAATTGCAGATTTTGATATGACCAATAATTTACTTCATATCAATAAAACCTATCACAGAATAGATGGAAAAGATGTAATCAGTACGCCTAAAACAGATAATTCCGTCAGAACAATTATTATTCCAAATTTTCTTAAAGAAGAAGTTCAGGAATATATCAGTTATCATTATGGATTTCCAGAAAATGAGCGTCTGTTTCCAATAGTGGCAAGGACGCTTCAGAAACGGATGAAAAGATATGAAAAAAAGACAGGAGTAAAGCCAATAAGAGTACATGATTTAAGACACAGTCATGTGGCCTATCTGATTAATCAGGGTGTGGAGCCATTGATTATTAAAGAACGACTGGGACATAAAAATATTCAGATTACATTGAATACATATGGACATCTTTATCCATCACGACAAAAAGAGGTGGCTGCATTATTGGATGAAAAAAATAAAGGTAAGGACTGATCAGCAGGAGATAATGAAAATGAATGATGTTGGAAAAAAGAAAAAGCCCAGATAAAAAATCTAGGCAGATTCTTCGGTAATCAGCTAAGCAGATATACCAATCTCGCAAATTAAGTATATCACAGATTAAAATTCATAACAATTTGAAATTAGCTGTTTACGGAGAATCTGCCTCTTAGCAAAAGGAGACAGAATTATGAGACTGGAAGAAATTGTGAGGCAGGAGCCTCCACTTAAACTGATAAATATGGAATCAGTGGAAGTAGAAGAGATTAAATGGCTACTCTATCCATTCATTCCTTATGGGAAAGTTACAATTATACAGGGAGACCCGGGAGAGGGAAAAACAACGATGGTATTACAGATTATTGCGAAGCTGACCAGAGGGGAACCAATTCTTCCTGCTTCATTTGAAAAGCGGAAAGAACCAGAAAGAGCAGATGTAATCACCGATGAAAATAAAGCAGATATGGATGTATCTAAAAACAAGCAGTGCTTACAACAGCCAGTAAATGTAATTTATCAGACAGCAGAAGATGGGCTGGGCGATACGATAAAACCACGGTTACTGGCAGCAGGAGCAGACTGCTCAAAGGTATTGGTAATTGACGATCGGGAACAGCCGTTGACTATGTTAGACATTCGATTGGAAGAAGCGATTATCCAGACCAAGGCAAGACTGGTCGTACTTGATCCGATACAGGGATTTCTTGGATCAGATGTAGATATGCACAGAGCAAATGAAATACGTCCGGTTATGAAGAGGGTAGCTGTTCTGGCAGAAAAATATCAGTGTGCAATTATTCTGATTGGGCACATGAACAAAAACAGTAATGGAAAATCTTCTTATCGTGGACTTGGTTCCATAGATTTTCAGGCGGCAGCAAGGAGTGTTTTAATTGTTGGACGAATAAAAGAAGAACCGGAAACAAGAGTTGTATGTCATGTGAAAAGCTCTCTTGCGCCAGAAGGTAAGTCGATTGCTTTTCGGTTAGACCAGCATAATGGTTTTGAGTGGATTGGAGAATATGACATCAGTGCAGATGAACTGCTCTGTGGAGACTCCAGAGGACAGAAAAGCCGGCAGGCAAAAGAGTTTCTGAAGAAAATATTATCTGATGGAGGCATGGCACAGAAAAAGATTGAAGAAGAAGCAGAAAAGTGTGGAATAAAGTCAAAAACATTGAGAAATGCAAAGCAGGAACTTGGGATTGATGCGGTCAAACGTGGAAATCAATGGTTCTGGATATTGTCAGAGTAAGAAAAGAAGATGGCAAGATGACCATTTCTTAAGAAGAGGGTACCTTGCCATCTTGAAAGGAGTCAGAATGAAAAATAAGAATGTGCAGATACCTTATGAACTATTTTTACTGCTTTTACAGTATCATCTGATGGAGTACAGACAGAACGAAGAAAAAATCAGACAGGGTCTGGAAAAGAAGATGAATGCCATGGCAGAAAGAGAAATATACAGCAGATACAAAACTGCACCTACGGAGGAAGAAAGGGAAAAATATCGTCAGGAATATCTGGATAGAAGAGGAATACCAGAAGACTTTCGATGGTAAATACTTTCCCTGATTACCTTATAACAGGAGCGTGACACGCACCTGTACAGAACATTCAAAGAGAAAATCAGCAGATATACAGTCACAGGTTACTGGCAGGCTAACAGGCTACAGTATACAAAGTCTATCAAAGAATTACAAAATGCGATTATATTAGCTGGTATAGACGGAAGGGAGCAGATGATAATGAAAGAAGGAATTTTAGCTTACAATCGTGTAAATGACAGATATGGTCTATTATCCTCTGATTTATGGGTACACACAGGATTTCACTGTGGGAAAAGAATGGAAGTATTTATGGATGGAAAATGGATTCTCAGCAGAATGGAAATGAATCCGAAAAGAGAGTGGTATCTGGTAGAAACTCCGTACAGCGGAAATCTGGAGTATATTCGTGTGAGAATAGAAGAATAAAACCGGTGAAGAAATAATACAGACATGAATCAGCTAACAGAAGAGACAGGTATATGCCCGTTTATCTGATGAAGAACGAACGTCAGCAGGACGTCTTGCCCCCGGCAGGGCGCAAAGGCACTTTTGATGGACGGTACGGCTGTCGAAAGTGCTTTTGCGTTACTTTTGACAAAAGTAACAAAACTGCCGTAGCCAACAGGAAAAGTTTTTAGATTTTAGAATACATTAAAGATACAGAACTGTATTATATCCGATATGAGTTTTTACGAAAGGAAGTGAGAATGGATGGCAATAAAAAGAACAATCAGCGGAATGGTTGGAGCTGGTTCACTGGCACATAACAGACGGGATTTTATAGCGGAAAATGTAGATCAGGACAGAGTAGATTTAAACATCTGCTATTGTGATGAAAACATAAAAGGTGTTTACCGTCAGCTATTTGATGAAGCAGTAGAGCGTTATAATGTTGGAAAAAGAAAAGACAGGCAGATTACAAATTATTATGAAAAAATACGTCAGGGGAAACAGGAAAAGTTATTTCATGAAGTGATTTTTCAGATTGGAAACTGTGAAGATATGGCTGTCGGAACCCCGGAAGGGAATCTCGCAGTAAAAGTGTTAGATCAGTATATGCAGGATTTTCAGCAACGAAATTCCAATCTCAGGGTATTTAGCTGCTATCTGCATCAGGATGAAGCAACACCACATCTGCACATAGATTTTGTTCCTTATGTGACAGGCTGGAAGGGAAAAGGAATGGATACAAGAGTTTCACTGAAGCAGGCATTAAAAAGTCAGGGATTCCAGGGAGGAACAAAACATGCTACGGAGCTTAATCAATGGATTAATCATGAAAAAGAAATCCTTGCCGAGATAGCAAAACAGCATGGAATCGAATGGAAACAAAAAGGCACACAGGAAGAACATCTCGATGTATATAATTTTAAGAAAAAAGAGCGTAAAAAAGAGGTACAGGAATTAGAGCAGGAGAAAGAATATCTGACAGCAGAAAACGAAGGACTGACTTTGCAGATTGCCGATGCCAGAGCGGATATTAAAAATCTCAGAGAAGATAAAGAACAGGCCATTCAGGAGAAAGAATTGGCAGAAAAATATGCGGAAGAAACACAGAAAGAATTAGAGAATCTGGCAGAGCAACGGGCACAATTGCAGCCAATAATAGATAAAGTCAGCAAAGAATTAAAAGAATGCAGAAAGCTTATTCCAGAACTGCCGGAGGCCGGAGCCTTAGAAAGAGCCTCCACTTACCGGGATAAGAAAATAACACCACTGTTCAATCAGATGAAAGGCATTATTGCCGGACTGGCAGCACAAGTACAGGAACTTAACACCGAAATAGAAAAATGGAAGGAAAAATATAAGAGAGAAAAACAAATCTGCGAAGCCGTGAAAAAAGACTTAAGCAAAGCCCAACAGAGAAATCAATACTTACAAGAGGAAAAAGAAGAGTTGCTGGATATTTCAGAACAATATAGCAGGGAGTACGGGTTCTTGGAAATAAAACTGTCAAGGAAGCCATACAGAAAGACATTCAGAGAGAAATGGAAATCGAAGAAAAAAACAGAAAGGAGCAGTCATCAGGGAAAAGTATTTTAGAATTACTAAAACAGGAAAAAAGAAAAAGCATGATGGAAAATCAACATCAACGAAGTAGTAGAACGAGATGCAGGGGAATGGAGATTTAGAACTATGAAAAAACGAATTCATGATAAAACGAATGGGCTGAACTATACCTTACAGGGAGATTATTATTTTCCGGAACTAATTATTAAAGAGGAAGAAGCAACTTATGGAAAGTATGGAATACTGAGAAAGAATTATCTGAAAGAACATAAATCAGGGTATTACCAATATCTTATATTAATCGGAAAGCTGACAGAGTATCTGAAACAGATTGATAAGGAGGCAGGAGAACAGGTAGAAATACTGGTGAAGCAGATGGCAGAAAGGTATGGAGTGGCAGAAGAAATGAGAGAAGAGAATTGGATGGAATGGGTGAGGAGGATGAATGGTATAAAAGCTAGCGTGGAAGAAATAGTTTTACAAAAACTAATTTATTTGTAATCAAAAATTAAATATTATTGAGAAGAAGGTACGTTGATAAAAAACGTGCCTTTTTTCTTTAGTGTAGCAATTGAATAGTAATTATTAGTTTGATACAATAAAGTGGAATATATAATATTGAAGGTGAAAAATTATGCCAGCAAAAGAACCGCGTTTTCATGGTGAAGTTACAGAAAAAAGTCATAAAAATATGAGTAGGATACATGGAAAAGATACAAGGATAGAAATTGTTCTAAGAAAGGCGTTGTGGAGTAGAGGTTTTCGTTATAGAAAAAATTATAAGGAATTGCCAGGAAGGCCAGACATTGTCTTGACTAAATATCATATTGCCATTTTTTGTGATAGTGAGTTCTTTCATGGTAAAGACTGGAAAGTACTAAAAACTAAATTGGAAAAGGGAAAAAATCCAGATTATTGGGTTAGAAAAATAGAACGGAATATTCAGAGAGATGAAGAAAAGGACAAACAATTAAGCTCTATGGGTTGGACAGTGATACACTTTTGGGGAAAAGATATTTTAAAAAATACAGAGCAATGTATAAAAGTAATTGAAGAAACAATATTTGATCAGAAATTGGAAGAAATAGATGATGAGGGGGAATATAAATGGGAAGTTACTTGAAAGAATATGATGAAACAGATCCTATTTCAATCGAGACATATGCAAAAAAACTGATAGGAAAAACTTTTGCAGATGTATGTAGAGAAGATGATATTACAAAATCAACAGTTGTTAGAGAAGCTTCAAATTATGAAGTAAAGCATGCAAATAAAAAAAGAAAAGGTGGTTTGGGTGAACTGATAGAGGAACGATTTTTTCATTATCAGACGAATAACGATGCAAGACCAGATTTTGATAAGGCAGGTGTGGAACTTAAGGTAACACCATATAAACAAAATACAAATGGAAAATTTGTCGCAAAAGAGAGACTGATATTGACAATGATTGATTATTTTTCGGTTGTTAATGAAAAGTTTGAAGATAGCCACATGTGGCAAAAATCCAGTTTGATTTTATTGATTTATTACCTATATCAGAAAGAAATAGAGGATAGATTAGATTATCGTATAGGATATGTGAAGTTATTTACACCAACAGAACAAGATATAAAAATTATAAAACATGATTTTGAGTCTATTGTTGAAAAAATCAAAGCTGGAAAGGCACATGAATTATCTGAGGGAGATACTCTTTATTTAGGAGCAGCTCCTAAGGCAGCAACTTCTAAGGATAGAAGAAAACAACCATTTAGTGACGAGTTGGCAAAACCGCGCGCATTTGCATTTAAAAATTCATATATGACGTATGTTCTCAATAACTATATTATTCCAGGGAAGAATACATATGAACCAATTATAAAGGGAGATGCAGAAGAATCGTTTGAAGATTATGTTGTGCGAAAAATAGATGCATATTATGATTGGACCGTTATGGACTTATGTAATGAGTTTCATATAGAATATCAGAAAAAACCGAAAAGCCTGGAAGCAATGTTGGCATATCGTATGTTAGGGATTAAAGGAAACCATGCAGAGGAATTTGAAAAAGCAAATGTGGTAGTAAAGGCAATACGTATTGAGAAAAATAATAAAATAAAGGAAAACATGTCCTTCCCAACTTTCAAATTTAAAGAATTAGTAGAGGAAGAATGGAATGACTCTACATTTGGAAATTATTTGCGAGAAACAAGATTTTTATTTGTTATATATAAGTATGATCAGGGCAGGGAGCTGAGATTGAAAGGGTGTCAGTTCTGGAATATTCCATATGATGATTTGGAAGGAAATGTGAGGTTGGTTTGGGAAAAGACACAAAGAGTAATTCGTGAAGGTCTTCAGATAGAAAAGAAAAATGGAAAGAATTATAATAATTTTCCGAAATTATCAGAAAATCCAGTGTGTCATGTAAGACCTCATGCACGAAATTCAAAAGATACTTATGAGCTTCCAGATGGAAGAAAGTATCCGAAACAGTGTTTTTGGTTGAATAATAGTTATATTTTGTCGCAATTAGATAAGAAATTTATTGGAGATTGATAAAATGGATAATAAAGAGTACAAAAATTCAGAAGAAGTGAAAAAAAGAGCAGAAGAGGCAATAGGACGTCCCTTTAAAGAAATTTTTGAATTAGCTAAGAAATTTCAAGAGAAAAATGGTTTAAAAGAGAAGCATGGGAAAGGAGATATAGGACAGGCATACGAAGAAGGGTGGTTTAATTATGCGTGCAATAAAGATGCCGAACCAGACTTTAAAGAGGCAGATATTGAATTGAAAGTAACCCCTTTTTTGAAAAATAGTAGAGGATATAGAGCAAAAGAAAGATTATCACTTGGAAAAATTAATTACAAAGATGAAAACTGGAATGAATATGAAGAAAGTAGATTTTGGATTAAAAATCATCATTTGTTAATCATGTATTATCAATATATCAAAGGGATAGACCGTGAGAATTTTAGTGTTCAAAAGATAGATGAAATTCTTCTAAATGAACTGCCAGAAAGGGATAAGTCGATTATACAGCATGACTGGGAAAAGATTGCTAGGTATGTAAAAGAAGGAAGAGCACATGAATTAACAGAACGAGATTTTATGTACCTAAGTCCTGCCACAAAAGGTAGCGGAGGAAATAAGAAGGTAAAATATGATGATAGATATCCAAAGGCAAAGCCAAGGGCATATTCTTTTAAAAAGTCATATATGACAAAATTATTTAATGAAAGAATGTTGGACGAGGATGAAGAATCATATGTTTTACCAGATATTGTTTTATCAAAAGAAAAGGAATTTGATGATATTTTATTAGAAACATTACAAAAATATTTAGGAAGAACAGTTAAGTCCTTAAAAAAGGAGTTTCCAGATTATCGTGACGGGTATAGTCACAAGCATGGCATTATAAAACAAATATATAAGAGTGATTGTGACTTAGAGAAAACGGATGAGTTTCAAAAAGCCAATTATAAATTAAGAACGATAACAGTTAATAAAAATGGAATGCCGTTAGAAGATATGTCTTTTTCAACATTTGATTTTGAGGAATTATTAAAAGAAAAAACATGGAAAGAGTCTATTGTTTATGATGAAATGATTGATTCAAAGTTTTTACTTGTGATATTTTCTAAAAATTCAGAGGGAAAAGAAATTTTAAATAATGCAATGATGTGGTATATTCCTAAAAAAGATGAAAATAAAGTAAAAGAAGTTTGGGAAGAGACCCGGAATGTGATAAAAAATGGAATAAGATTACAACAGAAAATATCTCATGATAGAAAGGGAAGAGCGATATTTGCATATGAAAATAACTTTCCAAAGAGTAATTTTAATAAAGTGGCACATGTAAGAAATAAAGCTAGAGAAAGCGAATATTTTTGTGAAAACAGTAATTCAGTGAAATTAAAAAAGCCTGCTAAGATTATCGTACTTAAAGAAATTCCAGAGGAATTGAAAGATGTTCCGGTACCTACAGGAGAGTATATGACAAAACAGTGCTTTTGGTTTAATAAGAAATATATAAAACAACAGATTAAAGATTTTATAAAATCATATTAAAAAATAGAAAAGGATCTTTACAAGAATGTAAAAATCGGTTATTATATTTAAGAACGATCGTTCAATAATAAAAAAGAAGAGGTAAAAAAAGTGAAGAAAACAGTTTGCGAATTGTTTGCCGGAGTGGGCGGTTTTAGATGTGGACTTAATAATATAAAAACAGCCGAAGATTATGGTAAAGAGGAAAAATGGGATACGGTTTGGTTTAATCAATGGGAGCCATCAGAAAAAACTACACAATACGCACATGACTGTTATGTATATCGATTTGGGCCCCGATTGGATATTAATGGTGAGGATACAACAAATTATAATATTGAAGATGTAGATAAAGCAAAGATTCCTGACTTTAATCTGTTAGTTGGAGGTTTTCCATGTCAGGATTATTCAGTAGCTTCTTCGTTAGCTACGTCAAAGGGACTTGAAGGAAAAAAAGGTGTTCTATGGTGGTCGATTCGCGAGACATTAGAAGTAAAGAATCCCTCATTTGTGTTATTAGAAAATGTCGATAGATTATTAAAATCTCCGGCCAAGCAAAGAGGTAAAGACTTTGGTGTTATGTTAGCCTGTTTTAGAGATGAAGGTTATACGGTAGAATGGCGAGTTATTAATGCAGCAGAATATGGATACCAGCAGAGACGTCGTCGGATATTTATTTTTGCTTATAAAAACGATACAAAATATGCAGAGAGAATTTTGAAGACAATTAGATATACTGATGAATTGGAAGAGGATAAAAAAATAGAATGTATGGAAAATGTAGTTTTAAAAGAGGGATTTTTTGCAGAAACATTTGCAGTAAATAAAGCAGATAAAGCGAAGATGAAGGTTAAAGTGCTACCAACAGAAATAGGGGAAGTATCTGATACATTTCAATGTGCATTCGAAAATTCTGGTATAATGAAGGACGGAATAATATATACGATAAAGACAACGCCTACTTATAATGGAAAGCAGATAACTTTGGGAGATGTTATGGAAACAGGAGAAGTTGAGGAGGAGTATTTTATACCAGAAGAAAAATTATATTATACAAATCCGTCAGTTACACATAGTGATGAAACTGAACAGCGTCTTCCAAAAGAAGATAGACAGACATGGCAGTATTTGAAAGGAGCAAAAAAATTATTGCGAACAAGTGCAACCGGTCACGAATATATTTTTTCTGAAGGAGCAATTTCTATGATTGATCAGGAAGATAAGCCAGCACGTACGATGCTTACATCAGAAGGTGGATTTAGTAGAACTACCCATATTGTAAAAGATAAAATGACTGGAAGAGTGAGACTACTTACAGCGACAGAGGCAGAACGTATTCAAGGCTTTCCTACTAATCATACAAAATATTGTTTAGTTAAGGGAAAAACGGTGGAAATGCCGTTGAGAAAACGTAGATTTATGATGGGAAATGCATTGGTGGTTAATTTGGTGGCGGATATGGAGAAAAACTTAGAGAAGATTTTTAATCAAGAATAGTTCTATATGAATAAATATTGAATTATTTGAGTATATCTAAAGAAAAGAGGAATGGTAATGCTGATAATGTCAAAAGTATTTGATAAAAGAATCAATAGTTGGAATTTCTATGTTGAAAGTACATTTGGAGAGTATTTGAAGTTTGCAAAAAAAATTATTAATAATAATGAGTTGCAAAGAAAAAGAGTAAAAACTTCGAAAACGATTTATTCTCTGTTAAAGAACGATTTACAAAAAGGGTGTATTATGCCGCCTTTAGTTTTAGCACTTGTAAAAACAGATATAATTGATATTGAGAATCCGGATCAAGAAAAAATGTTGCAATATATAAATGAACATAGTGAAAATGTTTTACTTTTAGATGGCTTACAACGTACCTATACATTAATTGATGCAGATACTGATATGAAAAAGAAACCAGACGAAGAGTACCAAAAATTCTTGAAAAATAAGTTGAGATTAGAAATTTATGTAGAAATAAATAAGTTCGGAATTTTATACAGAATGTTGACTTTAAATACGGGACAAACTCCCATGTCTGCAAGACATCAGTTGGAAATGCTTTATAGTGATATGTTAAATACTGAATTTGAGGGAGTAAAACTGGTAACAGACAAAGAAGGAAAAGCGGATCCAGACGAAAATGAGTTCATTTTTAAAAATGCAATTGAAGGATTTAATTCTTATATGAATCGAAACGAATTACCAATTGATCGACAAGATATACTAGAAAATATTAAAATGCTCGAGAATATGTCAGAAGAAGATGTTTCAAAAGATTTATTTAAGGAATTTCTTGAAACATATATGAAATTATTTGGTATGTTGAGAAAAATTACAGATAACCATATTGTTGATGAGGAGGAATTGATTGAGTATGGAATAAGTGAATCTCCATTTGGAAAAAAAGTAAGTAAGATATTTTCAACATCACAGGTTTTGACTGGATTTGGAGCGGCAGTAGGAAAAATGAAAGATTTAGATATTATTCAGTCATTGGAAGATGTCTCAAAACTAGTAGACAAATTGGAAGAAAAAAATAAAGGCTATGTCTGGATGATGGAGCTGTTAAACAAACTAGATAGAATAAAAGTATCTTCTAAGAAAATTGGAAATGCTCAGAGAATGTTTTTTCAATATTTTTTTAGAGAATTATTAAATTCAGAAAGTGATTCTTATTTAGATTTAGAAGCGGCAGTTCAAAATGGATATAAGAAATACTATAGCCAGGTGATATAATAATGTATTTTAAATTTGTTGATGCAGAGGTTGAATGTGTATCGTTTCAATATAATGACACAGAAAATATCTTTGAAATGAAGGATAAAGAAAATAAAGTAATATGTGAGTATTATCCTCTATTAAATCTGGATGCAGAATATAATCCGAGAGATTTTGAATATTATTTATTAAGAAATGATAGAGAAGATTATTCAGAAAATAGTATTTATCAGGTCTATGCTTCAAAAGAAAGGATAGGATGGATTTTTCCTATACAGGCGTTAATGTCTAGACAGCATGATTATGTAAAAAATAAATTTTTTCTTAGATATGCCTATGTTGCGAGTTGCTGGCTCTTAGAAAATATAAACTGCTATAACCAGAAATTTTCAGAAATAGTAGTGTTGTCAGATTTTTATGATGATACAAGTACAATTTTGGTTTTAGATAAAGAGAATACTAAAAAAATTAATAATTTTCAGCTTGAAGATTATACGGTTAGTTTATATCAAAAAGGATATTCTTATTCTGAAAAAGGAAATTTGTATTCTACTATAGAAAAAGCTAATAAAAGAATTAATCTTCAACCAATATCTAGGGAATTACGTAATATAAAATATATACATACGTTATTTGAAAAGGAAGTACCAAAAAATCAAGAAGCATTTGCAAAGTTTCATACATATTATCAAATTATTGAAATTTTGATTTCGGTTGTTTTTGAAGATAAGTTTAAAAAATTTGTTGCCCAGTTGACGAGCAATAAGGGTTCTCTTTTTGATAAACGTGATGACTTGGGAAACATGGTATTAGAAAAGCAAAGAGTGAAGTGGCTATTTTCAAATTATGTAGAAATATCCGGGGAAGATGTAGCAATTTTAAATGATTGTTGTAAAAAACTTTTACAACTTAACGGAAAAAAAACGTGTAGTACAATGGCAGAAAACTTGTATTCGGTAAGATGTTTATTAGTGCATAATATGTATATATTAAATAATGAATCACATGAATTATTGAAAGATCTTGATAATGCATTTATAGATGTTTTAATGGATATGTTATTGACATTTAATACAAAAAGGGAAGGAATGGAAGAGTGATGTGCGATAACACCCTGATAACAAAATCCTCCCAAACCCCATGGAATCAGCAAAAAATTCACATTTTTCATCATAAACCAAACGAAAAATAACCACTTACGTTCTGCAATATCCCATTCTGATACCGTGAAGGTGGACGTACTGTAGGATCAGGACGTGTTGCTTCTATCATCGAGTAATCACGAACTTATATAATTAGTAACTGAATAATACTAGATTTTATATATATCGTACCGCAAGGTACTTGTGTTCAAGCGTAAGATTCACCCCAGAAACTAATGTTTCTGGGGTTTTTCTGTTGGGTGGAAAAATAGGAATTTGCTGGGCCGTTTGTTTACTCACCTCGCAAATTCCTATTTGAAGTTATAATTGCTGTATGATAAAATTATCGTAAAACACATATTTCTAAGAGGAGAAAATATGAGAAGGAGAAACACTATGTTATTTTATGGATTTGATATGCTATTTAACATCGCCTTCGCACTAATATTTTGTAGCGTTTTTATCATATTAGCATACGGCATTATCACAAGTATTACCACATGGAATAAAAACAATCACTCTCCACGGCTCAATGTATCAGCCAGGGTAGTTGCCAAACGAACGGAAGTCTCCCATCATCAACATCCTAATAATGGGGACATGAGCGGCTCTCATGGATATAGAACTACCTCATCCACTTCCTATTATGTAACTTTCGAGGTAGACAGCGGTGACAGAATAGAATTTTCTATGAGTGGTTCTGAGTATGGAATGCTAATAGAAGGAGATGCTGGAACATTAAATTTTCAAGGGACAAGATATCTTGGATTTGAGCGCAAATAGAGACATAAGAGCTATTAAAAATAAGCAGTTTCTAACAGAATTATTTAATACCATGTATAGCGAATTGACAGTTCCAAAATTCAATAAGAAAAATAAATGAAGGGAAATGATGTTTTTAATCATCGGCTCAATTATACTTTTTATTCATGCAGTAATAGTCTTTAACACAGGAGGAGATAAAAAAATAATATGAAAACGAAGACAGATTACAAGTCTATTTTGATAGAAATAAATATCCTTACCATCGCAATTGCTATTATAGCTGTTGCTGTTTACTTTTTTCTGGTTCCGAGTCATACGTCGATTAGCAGTATGTCAGGTCTGGGTATTGTTCTGTCGAATTTTGTTCCGCTGCCATTATCAGCGATTACGATGATTCTTAATGTAGTTTTATTAATTATTGGATTTTTTACCTGCGGAAAGGAATTCGGGCTTAAAACAGTTTACACGAGTGTTATGCTGCCAGTGTTTCTGGGTATATTTGAGAACATTTTTCCCAATACCGGTTCTATTACGAATAGTCAGGAACTGGATGTTCTTTGTTACATTCTGGTAGTGAGTGTGGGTCTGAGTATTTTATTCAACCGGAATGCTTCTTCTGGGGGATTGGATATTGTAGCTAAGATTATAAATAAATATTTTCATATGGAGCTGGGGAAAGCGATGTCTTTGTCGGGGATGTGTGTGGCACTTTCGGCGGCGCTGGTTTATGATAAGAAAACTGTAGTACTCAGTGTATTGGGAACTTATTTTAATGGTATTGTTTTGGATCATTTTATTTTTGATCATAATATCAAACGACGGGTCTGTATTATTACAAAAAAGGAAGAGGAATTGCGGCAGTTTATTGTTCGTGATCTGCACAGTGGGGCAACTATTTACGAAGCGATTGGTGCTTATAATATGGAAAAAAGAAATGAGATCATTACCATTGTAGACAAAGGGGAGTATCAGAAATTGATGAAGTATATCAATCAGGAAGATCCAGAGGCATTTATTACAGTATATACGGTATCGGATATGCGGTATTTGCCTAAGAAGTAGAAGAATTGAGCATGGAGAAAAGGATGTTGTTGTAGTAATCTATGGATATATGAGGAGGTGATTTTTGATGAAACTTACATGGAGTGAGGCGAGTGTTTTTGCATTTGTGTGGGCTTGTGCATTAGGGTATATTGTTGCAAGCCGCATACTGGAGTGGAATTTTGAACGATTTTTGCCAAGTAACTGGTATTTTGTGGTGAAAAAAAGATTGGCACAACCGGAAGCGAAGTCTTTGAGAACGGAGAAAGTACCGAAAAAGATATCGAATGTTCTGGAGGAGCTGCTTACTTTGATGCAAACCGGTAATTTGCAAAAGAGTACAGTAAGAATGGATCGGACTTTTCAAGAAAAAGTAATGCATGAAGTAAAGCTGCTTGAAGGAAGAGGTTTATCAAGGCAGCTACATTTTACGAATGTGAAGTTATCAGAAGAGAATGCCAAAAAGAGAGACTTCCGGCATTGGAGTGATTCAGGACGTGAATGGAGGGAAGTTATCGTAGAAGCCGCTGTTTCTGATAAATATTTACATAGAGACAGTGGTAAGGTAATTCATGAATCGATTTATCCGCATGGGTCGATATTGCTTCGGCAGTCTCGTCATATTCGTCACAATGAAGTGGGAGAGAAAGACAGGCAGAAGGAGCAGAGATTTTACTCAAAGTATTCGGAAATATTTTGTCCAAGCTGTGGGGCACAGATACAGTTAAAAGGTGATGAGACAAACTGTCCTTATTGTGGAGGGTTTATTCAGAGTAATTTCTATGACTGGCAAATCGAAGATTTTATGATTTATCAGACACCAGATCCGAATATGGATAATCTAAAGTATACCAGTGTAACGATTTTACTTTCGTTTTTACCGACATTTCCTTGTGTTTATTTGATCACGAATATGTATATTGCAATTGGTGTTGCGATGACACTTACAATTATACTGAGTCTGAGTCTTCTTTGGATCAGAGCAAGGAAAATAGATGAGCTGGAGAATCTTGAGAAAGAGATTGTCCGTTATGATGAGGGCTGGTTAATAAGTAATATCAATGAAGCGTTGTACAAAACACTTCTTACCCCAGAGCTGCTTTCTTACAGTGTTAATAATATAAAGCTAAAAGGTGTGGAAAATACGTCTGACAAGACGACGATTTCTGTGGAAGCGATGTTGAAGCAAACCTTTCTTCAAAATAATAAGCATATTGTGACGAAAAGTGAAAAGCATAACTGGAAGCTTTGCCGATCTCGTTATCCGAATCGAATCAAGTCCAAAGGCCAGGCCGTTGTGATGGAAAAGGAATGTCCAAGTTGTGGGGCTAACTATATTCCGGATAATAACGGTTGTTGTTCCTATTGTGGTTATAGTCTGCAAGTTGATAATGCTAAATGGAAATTGTTGTAATAAGTTTTTGTATATATATCGTACCGCAAGGTACTTGTGTTCAAGCGTAAGATTTGCCCCAGAAACTAATGTTTCTGGGGTTTTTCTGTTATCTAAAAAAATAGTAATTCAACAATATTTATCTCGCTTTGGTTTTACCTGTCCTTCGAGGGGTACGATGGTATGGTATTCTGCTTGGTGCTTTTCAATGGAAAGTCGTACTTGTTCTATGTGAGCAGGTTCTATGAGAAGGGACATACCGCAGGATAATTTACCCTGAATGGCTCTGGGAGCCGGGGCAATTCGGTTTGGAATGTCATCGGAATCTAAGACATCATGAAGGGCAAGTCCCTGCTCATAGTTTTCGAATAAGATATAATATTTTAATCCGCCTTTAATCATTCTCATAGATTGTAATTCAGATAGTGGTGGCAGAAAGCGCTGCACCAATTGCTCCGGCATAGCGACCGTCAGTATCGGTTAATACATCTGTTTTTAAAGATTCTCCGAGCGATTTTTTAAGATAAGAGTAATCGCACAATCCACCAGTAAGACAAATGCATTCTTCTTGTCCGTTTGTAAGTCTTGCTGCCTGTGATACAACTTTTTGTACGATAGAGTCGATAACGGCAAAGGCAATGTTTTCTCTTGATTCTCCACGTCCGATCAAACTGATTACCTCAGATTCTGCAAACACAGTACACATGGAGCTGATAGAAGTTCCGCTGCCTTTTGCAGCAAGCTCACACAGATCTTGTGGGGTTAGAGATAATGTATTTGCCATGACTTCAAGGAATCGGCCTGTTCCGGCGGAACATTTATCATTCATGAGGAAGTCGGTAACCATACCGTTTTCAATGCGGATGATTTTCGTATCCTGTCCCCCGATGTCAATGAGGAGCATATTTTCATTTTTATGAATATAGCAGGCTCCTTTTGCATGGCAGGTAATTTCTGTGACGCATTTTGCAGCATAAGGAACAGAGACACGACCGTATCCGGTTGCGACAACAACGGATTCTTCTGGCAGGATTCCCTTTTCCATGAGCGTTTCCTGTATTTGCTTTGCAGTATCTACACTGCTCCAGCCAGTTGGCTGTAAAAAACGGTGGAGAATCTCTTTTTCATGATTCATGACAACTGTTTTAGCGCAGGTAGAACCAATATCAATACCAATAAAATATTTGTTCATAATAAGTATCCTGAATATTTTTTCTTTATCAACAGCACTTAATCAATAAAAACTAGATATAGAGAAATCAAGTTTATCAATATGTCGTTTGTAAAGATATTGACGAATTGGAATACCTAAAATATGACATATTGATAAAAATGAATTCTGAAAAATAGATTGATAAAGTTGAATGTTTATAAATTAAATTTCTAAAATATGTGTAGAAGCCCACTCGATTCCTTCTTTGGTGAGTGCTTCTATTAAAATAGTTTTATCTTCTGGAGCGGATTTCCAGGCAAAGCCACAGCCGGCGGTAATTTCGCGTGGAACAGGAATTAATCGTCCGGGAAGACCATTTTTTGCACAGAGTTTATCGGTTGCCATTGCCTGTGTGGTTGCGTCAAATGCGATGATGAATGCAGGCTTTTTCTTTCTAAGCATAGGCAAACTCCTTTATTTAAGGCTGCACGATTAAGTCAGCCTGTGTCATTTTTTCTGCAATCACATACATATTTGTCACTTCGCCAACTTGTAATTTATCCGTAATGCCATAAAAGTTTAAACAGGTTCCGCAGGTGAGGATTTCAACACCCTGGGCTTCTAAAGATTTTAAATCTTCAATAGAGGCAGAGTCTTCACAAGTGATATATGCACCGCTATTATAGAAAAGGATAGTAGAAGGAAGAGTATCTTGCTGGCTTAAGGTATAGATAAATCCTTTTAATAAAGCTTTTCCAAGTTCTTCTTCGCCGTTTCCCATCTGATTTGAGCGGATAACTACGACCGTATTTTTTTTATTTAACGGAGTGATCGGACAGCTTTCTTCTTCTATTGTTGACACAGCATTATTAGCGGCAATCTGTGCCGCTTCTGCATTTACAGTCATTGTGACTTTAAATTCATTATCAGCAACTTTTTCAGAATGTACATCGTATCCTTTCTGGTTTGCCATCTTTGTAAGGTTTTGTACGGCAATTTCATTATCAACAAGTGTCTCAACTGTCCCTCCACCCTGTAATTCGCGGATAGCATTTTTAGTTTTTACTACGGGGATTGGGCAGGCATCGCCTATTGCATTTACTTTAATCATGATGGTTCCTCCATTTTGTATATTTATAAAGAATGTAAAGAATGTCTCGGCATTCTTGCTGCAAGATGTGCGTCATGCAATGAAGCCATACTTTTACTGCACATCTGATATGTTCTATGAATCATTCTGGTATTTATTTTGTAAGAAAGATTCTAAGAGTAGGTTGTGTTTTTTAAAATTCTAAATAGGTAGAAGTCATTTAATTCGTGACTAAAATTTCTGGTTCTGCTTTTTCCAAAACTTCTCCGACAATCTCAGCAGGAAGACCGGAAGCTTTTAACTTGCCAAGAAGAGCAGGTGCATCTTCTTTTGCAAGAGAAATGAGCAGACCACCGGATGTCTGAGGATCAAAAAGAATTTCTTCCATTGCAAATGGGATATCTTTAAATTGAACAAATGGACCGGTAAAGTTTCGGTTCCTCTGTCCGGCAGCAGTTAAAAGGAATTCATCGGCGTGTCGTAAGGCCTCTTCAAAGACAGGAACCTGTTTTGCGTGAATATGACAGGAAAGCTGTCCATCCATCATTTCATGAAGGTGGCCTAGAAAACTAAATCCTGTAACGTCTGTGCAGGCATGGATTTCGAAATTCCTGCAACACTCTGCGGCGTACTTGTTCAAGGTTGTCATGGAGTCTGTTACGGCTTTCATTGCTTCCACAGAAGCTTCTCCTACTCGATTTGCTGTGCAGATAATGCCGACACCAAGCCGCTTCGTAAGAATCAGTGCATCGCCCGGTTTCGCCCCGTTATTCGTATAGATTTTATTCGGATTGACGATGCCGGTAACAGAAAGACCATATTTCACATCCGAATCAGCAATAGAGTGCCCTCCGGCAAGTGTTCCGCCGGCTTCAATTACTTTTTCGGCACCGCCTCGCATAATTTCACCTAAAATGTTCAAATCCATTTTTTCAGGAAAACAGACAATATTTAAGGCGGTCTTTACTTCACCGCCCATTGCGTAAATATCACTTAATGCATTTGTAGCAGCGATTTTCCCAAAAGTGTAAGGGTCATCGACCATCGGAGGAAAGAAATCAAGGGTTTGTACAAAAGCAATATCATCAGATATCTTATAGACAGCGGCATCATCTTTACTGTCATAACCGACAAGAAGATTCTCATCTTCCGGACCCTGCGGTAGCTTCGATAATATACGACTTAAAATACCGGCACCAAGTTTAGCGGTACATCCTCCTCCCTTGCAAAATAGTTTTTCTTTTTCCATAATAGGCAGCCTCCTTTTATGTGGGATGTACTCTCAGTGCTTTTTATGTATGTGCTTGTTACCACTGAAAAATACTTTTATGATTCCTCTTCAATGTAATTTCAGAACTTTTCATACATTTACTTTTGTAACCGATTTTGCGAGTACATTTTGGATAAAATTTCCCAACATAATGTAATTTATTCTAAAATTAGTTTAATAGATATTGTACAGAAAGTAAAATTCATTATTTCGATAATATAGATAGGATTATTGATAAAAACGATAGATATGGTAAAATATATTTATTCTGGAGTGTTTTCGACCAGAGTATTTTAAACTTACCGGAAAGGAAAGTGAGAAAATGGATATACATCAATTGCAGATTTTTGCAAATGTTGCAGAATGTAAAGGTTTTTTGGCAGCATCGAAGAAAATGCATCTCTCGCAATCTACAGTCAGTACACATATGTCAGCCTTAGAGCATGAGCTTGGGAAAAAGCTGATTCGACGTACAGCAAGAAATTTTGAATTGACAGAAGATGGGGTAAAACTTTATAAGTATGCAGTAGATATTTTACTTTTACATCGGAAAGCAATAATGGAAGTTGGGGGGAATGGAAGTGAGTTTCTTCGGATTGGTACATCTTCTGTTCCGGCACAGTGGTTTGTTCCTACAATATTGAGTGGATTTTTAAAGAAAAATGTAAATACGCAGGTGGAGATGACGAGTGCGGATAGTTTAGATATTATTCGTCGGGTAAAAGAGGGAAGTCTCGATATTGGATTTGTTGGGACAAAGGTAGAAAAGCAGTGCAAGTACATTCCACTGATAAAAGACCATTTGGTTTTGGCAGCACCAAATACAAAGGAGTATCAGAAGATTTTTGCCGGAGAAAGTGATTCTGGGGAGAGTGATTTAAGACAGATTTTAGAAGCACCATTTTTAGCAAGAAGACAGTACTCTGGAACAATGAAAGAGGCACTCGGCAGCTTGAAGTATTTTGGAATAGAAGAAGAAGACTTAAACATTATTGCAACCTTTGATAGTGCAGAGATGCTAAGAGATTGTGTGGAAGCTGGAATGGGAATTTCGATTTTGTCATATCAAATGATAAGAGAATTACATGAGTCTGGAAAGATATTGATTTATAGATTGCCGGAAAAGGAATTTTGCAGGGAATTATATCTTATCTATAAAAATGAATCTTTTCTTCCGGAAATAGTGAAAAGGTTTATTCATTATACAGAGAAGTATTTTAAAAAAGAATTTTAAGGAGATATATGTAACTTATTAACGGTTCAACAAAGTCGGTATAATCAAGAATTTTTGTTGAACATACACTAAAAGGAATAGAGAGGAAAAATGTATCGAATTTTAATTGTCGAAGATGATTCTACGATTGCTTCGAATGTGGCAGCACATCTGGAGCGGTGGGATTATGAGACCAAACAGATAGAAGATTTTAAATGTGTGATGGAAGCATTTCAGCAGTTTGATCCGCAGCTTGTTATTTTAGATATTGGTTTGCCGTTCTATAACGGATTTTACTGGTGTCAGGAAATCCGGAAAATATCGAGTGTTCCAATTCTGTTTTTATCCTCTATGAATGATAATATGAACATAGTGATGGCAATGAATATGGGCGGCGATGAATTTATCGAGAAGCCATTTGATCTAAATGTACTAACAGCCAAGGTACAGGCATTACTACGCCGGGCCTACTCCTTTCAAGGCAATGTCAATGTGTTAGAGCATGAAGGAATGCTTCTTAATTTAAATGATGCTTCGCTTTCTTATAAGGGGGAGAAAATATCTCTTACTAAAAATGAATTTCGTATTTTGCAGATGCTTATGGAGAATGCCGGAAAGATTGTTGCAAGAGATGATATTATCGCAAGGCTGTGGGAGAGTGACGAATTTATTGATGATAATACACTTACAGTAAATGTGGCAAGACTTCGTAAGAAGTTAGAAAATGCAGGTATGGAAGGACGAATTAAGACGAAAAAAGGAATCGGGTATTATTTGGATAAATAGAGGAAAGAAAGAGAAATGATCAAAGAAAGTATTTTTTCATTTTTGAAAATCCGCAAAATGCCAATTATTATATTTACAGGAATCGTTGTGATATTTGGAATACTATTTTATTTATATGATATTCCTTTTGATGCGATTATCTATGGATGCGAATTGTCTTTTGTGTGGTGTGCAGTATGTCTGTTTATTGATTTTTACAAATATTATAAACGGCATAAGTTATTACATATCAACAGGGAGCAGTTTTTTGACGATGCAGAACAACTCCCAGAGCATATGGATATTATTGAATATGATTATCAGGAACTTGCAAAGGAATTATATCAGGCAAAGCAGGAGCTTATTTCTAAGAATCGAATTGCAAAAAAAGAGCTGCTTGATTATTATGGCATGTGGGTTCATCAGATCAAAACACCGATTGCTGCATTGGATATTTTATTGCAAAATACGGAGCAATTTTTATATGAAGAAGATATAGTGAACAGCCGGATAAATAAACGGTTAGAAATTATTCAGGAATCAATACCTGTTTCTGATATGAAAATGGAACTGTTCAAGATAGAGCAGTATGTGGAGATGGCATTAAATTATCTAAGAGTTGAAGACATATCTTCAGATTTATCTTTTAAACAGTATGCGGTAGATGATATGGTGTGTCAGGTTATCCGAAAATACGCAAAGATTTTCATATCTAAAAAGATAAAAATGGATTTTAAACCGACAAAAGCTTGTATAGTAACAGATGAAAAATGGTTTATTTTTGTACTCGAGCAAATCATATCGAATGCCTTGAAATATATAAAGAAGGGACAGATTTCTATTTATATGAAAGAAAAATCTCTTGTAATCGAAGATACAGGAATTGGAATTCCGGCAGAAGATCTTCCGCGAATTTTTGAAAAAGGCTTTACTGGATATAATGGCAGAGAGAACAAGAAGTCTACCGGAATCGGTCTGTATTTATGTAAAAATATTATGGATAAATTGCAGTGGAATATTACAGCAGATTCAGAAGTGGGAAGAGGAACAAAGATATATCTTACAAAAATGTAAGGTAAGAGCAGAAAGTGTTAGGTACTTCGATGGAAGCAGCGGCACTTTCTTTTTATAATAAACCTGTAAGCTTAGAGCATTTTTCAAACACGCTCTAGAGAAGAAGAAAGGCAGGGAATTATAATGGCATTATTAGATGTAAAAAATGTTCGTAAAGTATATACAACACGCTTTGGCGGAAATCAGGTGGAAGCATTAAAAGATGTAAACTTTTCTGTGGAGCAGGGCGAATATGTAGCAATTATGGGGGAATCTGGTTCAGGAAAAAGTACACTTCTTAATATTTTAGCGGCACTTGATAAGCCGACCGAAGGAAAAGTATTTTTAAAAGAAAAAGATTTAAGCAAAGTAAAAGAAAAAGAGATGGCGGCATTTCGCCGGAATAATCTGGGATTCGTATTTCAGGACTTTAATCTTCTGGATACCTTTTCTTTAAAAGATAATATTTTTCTTCCGCTTGTACTTTCCGGAACATCGTATAGAGAAATGGAAAGAAGACTTCTTCCACTTGCAGATAAACTTGGTATCAAAAACTTGCTGGAGAAGTATCCCTATGAAGTTTCGGGAGGGCAAAAGCAAAGAGCTGCCGTTGCAAGAGCAGTTATCACACAGCCGCAGCTTCTGCTGGCGGATGAACCGACCGGAGCACTGGATTCTAAGGCAGCAAAAGAACTGCTAAAGCTATTTACCAGTTTGAATCAAGATGGACAGACCATCCTGATGGTAACACATAGTGTAAAGGCAGCAAGCACAGCAGGGCGGGTTTTATTTATTAAAGACGGCCGGGTATTTCATCAGATTTACAAAGGAAACCTCAGCGAGACACAGATGTATCAGAAGATTTCCGATGCGATGACTGCAATCACAGCGGGAGGTGCGGATGATGAATAGTAAAATTTATGGAAAGCTTGCAGTAACGAATTTAAAAAATAATAGGAAAAATTATCTCCCATATATTTTAGCATCTGCATTTTCTGTGATGATGTATTTCATTATGGATAGTTTATATCGAAATCCCTCCCTCGTAAAAACGGGTGCAACCCTATCAATTATGCTTTCTTATGCGAATGTAGTATTGCTTATTTTCTCGGTTATCTTTTTGTTTTATATAAATAGTTTCCTTATCAAACGCCGGAAAAAGGAGTTAGGAATTTATAATATTTTAGGTATGGGAAAAGGACATCTTGCCAAAATGCTATTTATAGAATCTATAATTACAACAACAGTGAGTATTATTGGCGGCATTTTAGCAGGAATCCTTTTTGGAAAACTTGTGTATCTTGTGTTATTGAAAATCCTCCATTTGAAAAGAGATATCGTGTATATGATTTCTCCAGTTTCTGTAGGAATTACGGCAGCTATTTTTGGATGCATTTTCTTTGTAATTTTTCTGTATAACCTTGTGCAGATGAAGCTTTCAAATCCGATTGAATTGCTTCGAGGAGGAAATGCTGGGGAGCGGGAACCAAAAACAAAATGGCTGATGACAATCATCGGATCTGTTTGTTTAGCAGGTGGTTACTATATTTCACTTACAACAAAAGAACCACTTCAAGCAATAGGTCAGTTTTTTGTTGCCGTACTTTTAGTTGCCGCAGGAACATATGCATTATTTATGGCGGGAAGTATCACTTTATTAAAGTTACTCCGTAAAAAAAAGAGTTATTATTATAAGACAAGGCATTTTACAGCCATATCTGGTATGATTTATCGAATGAAACAGAATGCAGTAGGTCTTGCGAATATTTGTATATTAAGCACGATGGTACTTGTTATGGTTTCTATCACTATTTCTCTATATGCAGGAATGAACGATGTATTAGTAACACGTTTTCCATCTGAAGCCCAAATTACAAATCAGGGAATCAACCAAAATGAAGAACGGCAAATCGGGGAACTCGTAGCTAGTATTACAAAAGAAAATCATACAAATCCAACTTCACAGATACGTTTTCATGAAGGAAATTTTACTGCATTATATAATGACAAAACTAAAAACTTCAATATGACAACAGCACAAAGTTATGGCGATACCAACATAGTCGAGTTTGTTATGATACCGCTTTCTGATTATAATAAGACAGAAGGAAAAGCAGTAAAACTTGCAGATAATGAAGTACTTATCTACCATAGAAAAAATAAAAATAAATCCAGCATAAAGAATGAAGAAACCGTTCATTTAAATAATGATTCCTATAAAGTAGCAGCAAATTTAGATAGTATGAGAATTGCAAAAGCAGATGCAACAAATTCCGTCGATGGATGGTATGTCATAGTTAAAGATACCAATATTATTAAAAAGTATTTAAAAGCTGTTTATGGAAAAGATGATATGGAGGATAGTGTAGAAGATTATCATGAATTCATGCAATATGTCTATAGCTTTAATTTAGATGGAAGTAGAACCAATCGAGAAAGAACAGAACAAATTCTTCAAGAACAGCTTCAGGCAAAATTTAAGTCTGCATTTATAGAAGGAAGAGAACTAAGCCGGGAAAACTTTTATAACTTCTACGGAGGATTTCTCTTCATCGGCATATTTCTCGGAATCATCTTCCTCATGGCGACTGTGCTTATCATCTACTACAAACAGATATCTGAAGGTTACGATGATAGAGAACGCTACCAGATTATGCAAAAAGTCGGAATGAGCAAAAAAGAAGTCAGACAGTCCATAAGAAGCCAGGTACTACTCGTCTTCTTCCTGCCACTGATTATGGCAGTCATTCATCTGGCATTTGCTTTTAAAATTATCACAAGGCTACTCAGTGTGTTAAACCTTACGAATATATCATTATTTTTCATGTATACAGTAGGAACAGTAGCGGTATTTGCAGTAATCTATGTGATAATTTATAGTATAACAGCAAGAGAATATTACAAAATAATAATTTGCCGGGGTGAATAAACAGACGAACCCCCAGAGAGATACTACCCTATATCTGCGACTAAAGTCACAAATATAGGGTAGTGT
>NZ_ACEP01000043.1 GCF_000173975.1 Anaerobutyricum hallii DSM 3353 | reverse complement strand
CCGGCCGCTTGCCAGAAGAGGACAAAGCCTTACTTATACTCCATATCTATTGTTATCGAATTATCTTTTACCTTCGCTTCAGCCACGCTTCCACATACCAGCGGCATCATTGGTGGTAAATGTCCGATATCCAGATCCATAATTATCGGTACGTTATATTTTGATAAAATATCAATAACTGCTTTGTACTGATCTAAACCGAAGAATTCTTCTCCATAACAGTATGGTCGTCCAATCAAAAAGCCTTTTGTATTTTTAAACCATCCTGACTCATCAAGCTGCCATAATGCCCTGCGAATTCCCATTACATTAAGATCACAAGCTTCTAAGAACCAGAGCACACCATCTTCCTTATACTTTTCATTAAATTCTTCTACTTTATCGAACTTTGTACCACATAAAGTAGCAAGGCAATCAAGACAGCCTCCTAAAAGCCGCCCTTTTACAGCAATTTCTTCCCTTTCATTTATAATTTTATGAGGTTCACCTGCCGATACCTTATCACAAGATATTTTATTACAATCTGATACACTCTGAATTTCTTCTGGTTCTTTTCCTGTAGAAAGCCCATCCTCCGCCGTCCAGGTACGAAGCTCAAATTTTTCCGTCACATTATATGGTACTAATGGATTCTCTTCTGTCTTTAAACCTTCCCTTTCCCATTTGTCATAATTGTGTACTTTTTTACACATTCCTGTTAATATTTCCATCGAATTTTTTAACGATTCATGCCACGGTTCCATGCCAAAAGCTGCTGCACACGGGCCATAAATGCCTGCGGTATCACAAAGAGTTGCCAATAAAAAAAGGAGATTTGTGTTATCTGAATAACCCATAAACCATTTTGGCTCTTCCTGTCGAATCTTTTCAAAGTCTACATATGGGAGAATTTCGCACATCAATTCTCCGCCACCACAGGAAATAAGAACATCTACATCTTCTTTTTCATACCACTCATTGAATTCTTGGGCGCATTTTTCCGGCGTATTACTGATTCCTATGCCGCATCCTTCATAAACATTAGGGCCAAGACTCAAAGAATACCCCTCTTTTGTCCATACTTTCTGTGCGTTCTCAAATGCACTTTTATAAGGTTCTATGTTACATCCAAATGATGGCGCAACAAATCCTATTGTACCATTTTCTGGTAAAAATTTCCCGTATTTCATGTCATTTTCCTCCTGTTTTTATCATACCATAAACTTCCATGTTGTTACTAGCTTAGTCTTAATTATTAAGGTTTTTAACATCATTTCGCTATAAGTGTTACAAAATTGTTAACTTTATCTTGACATTTCTTAATAATTATATTAATATAGGTCTTGTGCAAATCGAAAAACACGCAATTTATTAAAAAGGAGATATCGTTTGAAATATTTAAAATCAAAATTATTTACTAGTTTATTCGCAATTTTATTAATATTAAGCTTCTGTATGGCTAAGCCTGCACAGGTTCATGCCAGTAAAGCAGAATCCGCTAAGATGGCTCGCTGGATGAGCATTTGCAGTTCCATGGCTGACAATATCGAAAAGAAACATTTCGTTTACAGCAATGGCGGAACAGCAAGAACTTACAACTCTGCAGTTAAAAGAAGCAGACGTTCTAACTGTGCATTATATGTTTCCTGGTGCTTACAGAAATACGGCGCATTAGGTTCAGGCCAGACATTCTACATCCGCCGTGGAAGTTCTTCTATCAGAAAAAACTTCGGACACTGGAAAAAGAAAAAAGTACAGGTTATCAGAGTTAATAAACGTGCTTCCCGCGTAAACTTAAAGAAGGGTGACGTTGTTCTCTGGTCCGGACTTGGACACACAAACATTTACGCTGGTAAGAATTCTTCTGGTGAACGCTTATGGTTTGACGCTGGTAAAGCTGCCACATATGGTCACCACTCAGGAAGCCGCTTTAACAATATCGGAAAGAAAACTCAGGGATATTTAAATTCTAAAACTGTTTCTTATATCATCCGAATTAAGGGACTTTAAGATTTCATACATAATTTAGATTAAATATTTCAAAACCGATTATATATAGTAAATATAACCCCCACGGAATTTTTCGTGGGGTTTTTTATTTATAAAATACTACTTATTCATAATTGCATCAATCGCATCAATAAATCCAGCCCTGATTCCCGCATGCTCTAATGCATCCACACCACAGATTGTTGTTCCTGCCGGTGAACATACATTATCCTTTAACACACCTGGATGCTCGCCGGTCTCAAGCTGCAATTTGGCACTTCCAAGTATCATCTGAGATACCATTTCATACGCCTGCTTTCTAGGTACTCCATATTTTACCCCGGCGTCTCCTAACGCTTCAATTATCAAATCTACAAAAGCAGGGCCACAGCCTGTAAGTGCTCCACCGATTCCCATCAAATGAACTGGCAGCTCAATTACAATTCCCAATGCTTCAAATAACTTTTTAATTTCTTCTCTTTCTTCTGGTAAAAGTGAATTTTTCTCTTCAAATAAAAGAACACCCTCTCCTACCATTGCCGGTGTATTTGGCATGATAAACTGAAGTCTTGTACTTTTATCAAGATATTTCTCATACTTGTCATAATTCCAGCCTGCCGCGATAGAAATTAATGCCTTTCCTTTTAACTCTTCCTTAATCTCAGAAAGAACTCCTTCTATCTGATATGGTTTACAAGCCATCACTAAAGTATCTGCTTTTGCTGTTAATCCTTTTAAATCCTTGCATGGAACAAAACCAATTTTTTCTGCATTTGCCTCAAGCTTTTCATAATGCGGTGCGTAGGCAAATACTTCTTCTTTTTTCATTAAACCTTTTTGTAATATTCCTGCTGCTATTGCTCCTGCCATGTTCCCCATTCCAATAAATCCTAATGTTTTCATGTTGTCCTCCTGTCTGTCAATTCTATGATTTTAGATATACATATCTTTCATAATATCAAAATAAAATTATGAAAATGTATTGTCTATGGCTTCTTTATTCCAAGAAATAAAATCTCTCAGAACTTTATTTGCAGATAGTTTACCATATTTTTTGTTATCTCTCACTCTTTTTTCCTGTTTTTGTGATATGATGCTAAAGGAAACAAAAAATGAATTGTAAACTGTACAGCCTTGTTTCTTTTCTCATATCGTTTGCGTAAAACAACGGGCTGACTACAATCACACAATGCGTCTTTATGCAGGAATGATTTTTCAAACACTCTAGAACTACAAATTTATTACAATAGGATTTTGACTATGGATTTTACAAAAAATACAAATTTATCAATTGAGGAAATATCTGAAAACAAAACATCAGGCAATGAACTATCTGTTACTAAAATATCCGATAGTACGGCCGAAAAAACATTTACAAATAATGCTTTTTCTCATTTTGTTACAGATACTATGACTATTCTCTGGGAACCTGCCGATTCGGGCTGCCGGCTGCTTCGCTGTTTTGGCAACAGTCCCATATTGAATGTTCCAGATATGATTGACGGACGGACAGTCAGTGAAATGGGAGCTTACTGTTTTTCCCGTTCTCGCCCCAGATTTCCTGAGAAAATTTACAAAACTATTTTTATAGATATAGAAAATCAGGAAACTACACTGGAAAGCGGACAGGCTTTTAACCAGAAAGATTTTGATTTTTCAGCTTTTGGAACAGAGCTTGATGGTACCTTTCTTGAAGAAATCACTCTTCCTGACTGTGCAACAACACTTCACAATGCCGCATTTTATAACTGCCGTAAATTAAAAAAACTTTCTGTAGGAACTGCAATTTCCGGCATTGGAAGCGATGAATTTATGAATGATTCCCAGCTGGAGCATCTGATCATTCGTGGAAAAGATTCTGAAGCAACCGGTTTACCTCTTATTTTGGAGCGAATCGCAGAAAATATTACCGTTTCTTTCTGTCCGAATTCCTCCTCATCACCAGAAAGTATTGTGTTCTTCCCTGAATATTATGAATGGTTAGACGAGATTTCCCCGGCTCATATTTTTAGCAGAAGTATTCATGGTGAAGGCTTCCGCATGAGAAAGAGCTTTGAAAACGGTATTCTCAATTACAGAAAGTATGATTCCTGCCTTGAAAATGCTCTTACGGTCGAATCGCCGGAGTCTTTATGTAAAATTGCTTTAAACCGCCTTCGCTGGCCTTCTCGGCTGGAAGACATTTTTAGAGAAAAATATGAAAATGTCATAAAAAAATATATGGGCACTGCTTTTACCCTTGCCGTAAAAGATCAGGACTTTCCGATGCTTCAATTTATCTGCGAGCATTTTTCTCCCGATGCATCCGCTCTCGCTTCTGCCATCGACCAGTGCATAGAAAAAGAATGGGGAGAGGGAAATGCTTTTTTAATAGAAGCAAAACATAAGTCTTTTTCTAAAAAAACATTTGATTTTGACCTGGATTTTTAGGAGGTGATACAATGACACAAACTGAATGGGAAAATGAAATGTGTATTAAAATTCTCGAACTTATTCAAAATGAACTATATGTGGATTTTCGTTATCTTGATGTTGCCGTTTCCGCACTTACCTTAACACCAAATGATTCTCTTCGTTCGACAGCAACTGATGGAATCTCCTTCTTTTTCCCGCCAGAACAGATTCTTCGGGTATTCCGCTCCAACCCGCTTTTCTTAAATCGCGCTGTACTGCACAGCGTATTTCACTGTATTTTTCGGCATCTGTGGATTCGTGGAAGCCGCGATCCAGATTTGTGGAACCTTTCCTGCGACATTGCTGTAGAGTGGATTATTGATTCTTTTGAGAAGAAAAGCGTAAAGCGTGCTCTCTCTGGAATACGCACAAATATTTATAACGATTTTCGTCAATATAAAATTCCCATCACGGCCGCAAATATTTACAGGTATCTTTTACCCGATATCGCTGACAATCCAGACCGATTAAATCAACTTATGATGGAGTTTTTTACCGATGATCACCGTTTCTGGCCAAAAAAACCGTCAACTTCGCCTTCCGCCGCAAAGGCAGGACAATCATGGGATAAAATCAGCCGCCGCATGGAACAGGAATTAAATCTTCGTGGCGATGATTCCGCCTCCGGCATTGATGCTATGAAAACGCAGATCAAAGAGGGAAAAAGCCGCCGTTCCTATAAAGACTTCCTTCGAAAATTCACCGTACTTAAGGAAGAACTTCACTGTGACTATGATGAATTTGACTTAAATTATTACTCTTATGGTCTGCGGCTTTATAAAAATATGCCGCTGATTGAACCATTAGAAAGCCGGGAAGTAACTAAGATTTCTGAGTTTGTCATTGTCATTGACACAAGCTATTCGACCAATGGCCCACTTGTCCAGAAATTCCTTGAAGAAACATTTCAGATTATTCAGGAGCGGGACAGCTTTTTCCATAAAAGCCAGATTCGAATTATTCAATGTGACAATCAGGTACACTCAGATACCATTATTAAGGAACAGAGAGACATTCCAAAACTGCTCCATAACTTTGAATTAATCGGTGGCGGGGGTACCGATTTCCGTCCTGCCTTTTCTTACATTAATAAATTACTTGAAGATGGAGAATTTCAAAATTTGAAGGGTGTTCTGTACTTTACAGATGGAAAAGGCATTTATCCCGCAAAAAGGCCACCTTATGAAACTGCCTTTTTGTTCTTAGGAGAAGAAGAACATCCTGATGTGCCAGCATGGGCGATGAAATTGATATTGCACGAGGAAGATCTTTAAATATTTATTCAACTTTATGAATATGACCAAAAATTACCTGTTATTATATTTGGTATTCTATAAATCTATCAACAACGAAAGGATTCAATCTTATGAATATAAAAAAAGCAAAAGAAGATATTAAAAATACCGTTCGGGCTTATCTGAAGAAAAATGATTACGGACAGTACAGTATTCCCTCTATCCGCCAGCGTCCCATGTTATTAATGGGGCCTCCCGGAATCGGCAAAACACAGATTATGCAGCAAATTGCACAGGAATGTAACATCGGCCTTGTGGCATATACCATCACTCACCACACCAGACAAAGTGCTGTCGGACTGCCATTTATTAAAGAAAAAACATTTGATGGCAAATCTTACTCCGTCACCGAATATACAATGAGTGAAATCATTTACAGCATCTATCAGTACATGGAAGAGTCCGGCAAAAAAGAAGGTATTCTTTTTATCGACGAAATTAACTGTGTTTCTGAAACACTTGCTCCAACAATGCTGCAATTTTTACAGTGCAAAACTTTCGGAAATCAGGCTGTCCCAGAAGGATGGATTATCGTTGCCGCAGGCAACCCACCAGAATACAACCGAAGCGTCCACGACTTTGACTTCGTAACCTTAGACCGTGTACGCAAAATTGATATTGAAGCAGACCTTGACGTTTTCAAAGGCTACGCCAGAGCACGACATTTGCACCCATTCATTTTAAGCTATTTAGAACTCCGCCCGCAGAACTTTTACCGTACAGAAAATGATGTGGATGGCATTCAGTTCGTAACCGCCAGAGGATGGGAAGATTTAAGCAGCCTTATCTACACTTACGAAGAGCTTTCTATCAAAGTAGACGAAGACATCATCCACCAGTTCATTCAGCACGCGGACATTGCAAAAGACGTTGCCGCCTACTATGATCTCTACCAAAAATACAGAGACGACTACGATATCAGCCGCATCCTCACAGGACAGGCCGGAGCCGACATCTATGCCAAACTGTTCCGCGCTTCTTTTGACGAACATTTAAGCTGTGTCGAACTCCTCATCAGCGGGCTGCATAACTATATCTCCGATGCTCTAACTGCCGATAATCTGACAACAGAAGCCTATGCCTTCTTAAAAACTTATCAGATTGAATTGAAAAAACAGATTCAAAATTCTTCCGATTCAGATTCTGCAGCTCCAGGCTCGGATATATCTGACACTGTCTCAAAAGTGAATCACTCAAATGGCAATATAGCTGCTACTTCTAATACGGCTCATTTAGATTGTGGTACACCTGATCCTAAATCCAGTATCCCAACTGAAAATGGACTCTACCGCGTCCTTCTACAGAAAAAAGCAGCAGAATATGAACAGGAAAATAAAGCAGGTCTCACCTCTCCAGAACAGAAAAACTTCCAATTAAAATTATTGGAACTCCTTACTGCCTGGACACCAGACTCCAGCCTTCCACCAAAAGAAGCCTTCCTCGCTGCCAAATCTGGATTTGATAAACAATGCCAAACCCGCATAGATACAATAAAAAAAGCATCCTCCGCGCTGGAAAATGCTTTCACTTTCATGGAAGAAGCCTTCGATGAAGGCCAGGAAATGGTTGTATTTGTCACGGAACTTACAATGGATCCGGAGGCATCACAGTTTATTACGGAAAATGGATGCGAACGGTACTTCAAATATAATAAAACCTTGTTAGTCGGCAATCGACGGGCTGCAATCCTAAAAGAATTGGACAGAGATGCTATATACTCTAATCCAAATGAATATGAATTCTGATTTGCCGCAGGCAAAATAGACGCCCACAGTAAATAAAAGAAACTATATTTATGACTTTAGTCGCGGCGGTTTGAATACTCGCTTCTACACGCTCGTATCCAAACCTTGCTCCGAGGTCACAAATATAGTTTCTTTTATTTACTGTGGGCTGTGCTTTTGCTGCTGGAAAAAACAGAATTCATATACATAATAATGTGTATTGAAAATCTATTGCTCATCTCCTACAGCGGCGTCTGTAAGCTTAACCAAAATTTTAAAGGAATAAATTACATCCCGCAAAGGAGATTCCTGCGGAAATAACGATTTTCCAAATCAAATGTATATTCTTTCCTCTTCTCTGCAGCCACATTAAAACAAGATTCACCGCAATTACAATAAGAGTAATCACAAGTGCCGGATGTCCACTTCCTGTCTGTACCTGACCGCGGATTCCTGATGTATACAGAGATACTGCTACGGTAAGGAGCAGTCCGGAAATAATCGGGCGGATAAAATGTTTTACTACGGAAAATATCTGAAGGCTCTCGTATTTCTCATAGACACAGAATACTAATTCAAAGATAGCTCCTGATGCTGCCACGCTGCAGGCAAATCCGGAAAGTGCTACAAGAAATCCTTCTATTACAGAACCGTTTAAGTTATATCCTACATCATAAGCAATTCCGGTAAGTATTTTACATAAAATAGAACCTGGAAGTGCGTTAGCTACAGCTACTACATTACCGTAAAAATCTGCGTTATTGATAACTCCACCTTCCACGAACAATCCCTGTGCTACAGAAAGATACGCATCTCCGCCGCCAAAAGACATAATAGAGGATAAACAGCCCATTCCGATAAACTTTAATGCCTTTGCTGTGAGGAACATTGCCGGAATAGAAAGGATTACTACGAATAAGAGCCAAAATCCTGCAGATGTTGCAAGTCTTTTTGCTGGAAATGCTTCCTTATGCGGACTTTCTACGATAGACTGTACCAGGCCAAGAATTGATAATACCGCCATAACTGCGAGAATAAATGGTTTCGCGGAAACTGGTATAATATGTGCATTGCCGGCACAAAGCAGATAGCATACCGTAATTATTGCTGCTGGTATGGATCTTCTTAAACAACGTACATGTCCTTTTGTAAATAAGATTACAAAGAATGCCGCTCCTAATACCTGAATCGTTGACAGTGCAAATATCGGTTTAATATCAAGCCCGAATAACTGATAAATGCTTTTCTCTCCTGAAAGTAAAAACACTCCAAGAATAATCAGACCATACAATTGTCCTTCTCTCTTATTCACTGCCTGGCATACTGTTCCTAATGAATAAGCCAGTAAAGTTAAAATAATAAACGCAGAGATTCCGATAGAAAGATAATTAATCTGTGACTTCACCACACTTCCTGCACTGGAAATAACTGCCTGTAATAATACTGTCAGTAAAGCACCCGGTAATGCCATCGCTGTCGCTGCTGCTGCCATTCCCTTTAATCCTGAAGCCTGTCTTCCGATTCCTGTAGCAACCTCTACAGGAAGTGCTCCTGGAGTTATACTGGCAATCATTACATCATCATTAAATTCTTCTTCTGATACAATCTTATCCTTCTCTACGACCTCATCTTCAATTACTGGAATCAGTGCGCTTCCCCCACCAAAACCAATGAAACCGATTTTTAACATAGTCATAGTCATGGAAATAAACTTTCTCATCTTTATACTCTCATCACTTACTGTTGTTTTTACTTTTTGTCTTCTTTCTGATATCTGTACTGCTGTTACACTCATATTATCATATTGCCTTTCATTATATAGGGATATTCAAAAAACTGCAATGTAAAAATTTGTTAAATATCATTCGGTTTTCATGTGTCTTATTCGTTTTCTCTATATTACATCATATTTCATATTATTTCAATAGGAAATATAGGAAATATTTTTTAAGTTGATTTTACAGACGAAAAAGTAGGTTAATCTAAACTGACGAAAACCAACTCCACAGCCAGCCGCAACCTCCCAATACTCCCCCAAATCTCTCCAAAGATAAATAGATTTTCACTCCCTGCCAAAGCACAGCCCTCTGGAAGATAAATAATCATTCTGTAGTCAGCCAAAATCAGAAAATAGAAGCCCCCTATAACCATATCTGTGACCTCGGAGCAAAGGTTGGATGCGAGCGTTCAAGCGAACATTCAACCTGTAGTGACTAAAGTCACAGATATGGTTATAGGGGGCTTCTATTTTCGTCTGTTTATCCACACAGATGTCTATTTATCTCTCACAGAAGGCGTTTCCTTGCCTGTGGCAAATCTATTTATCCTTCCCTGTTATATGTCTCCATTTTCTACGAAGTCGGAACCATAAAGATGTTTGCTCTAATTCACGAATCATAGCCTTTAACTCCTTATCACGTTCCTTAGATTCCTGGCGGATTGCCTTGCTGTCTTTCTTGGTCTCTTTCTGCAGTGCATCATAATCCTGGCGCAGGTCAATTAATTCATTGCCAACAGTAAGGCTTCGTACTTTAACTTCCTGATTTTTATCACGGACTGCATCAATTTTTTCTGAGTTTTCAAGGGCACGCTGAATGTCTTTTTGCTGATTGATAATCTGCTCACTGAGAGACTGGAGAATCTTCTTTGTCTCTTCGTCCACATTTGCATCTTCTAAGCCTTTTGCCGCTTCTAAACGGCTTTCTTTCAGAGTATTGATATCTTTTTGAAGTGCTTCGATATATCTCTGCTGTCTGATAACTACACCACCAAAGAAACGAACGATATCTTCATACATAAAGCGGTTCTCTGGAGTCCATCTTTCTCCCTCTTTTCTTTTCATATCAAAAAGAGGTTCTTCCTGATGTAAATAATCTTTCGCGATAGCCTCATTCCATTTTTCATAGCGGCCCATAAATTTATTAAATTCTTCTTCTGAGAACATGACAAAGTTATTCTGTGGGTCTTTATAGTTTTCGCAGTCCTGTGCGGCCTGTCTAACTAATGTTCTCACCTTGTCATCATCTGGAAGTACCGTATTTACAATACGAAGAATCTCCTGACTGTTTCCTGTCAGAGAACGGTTTGCTTCTTCTTCTGTTATCTTAAAATCATCTGTATAATCCACGCCTATTGCCTCCAAAAAGTCGGAAAAGATCGTATGATCCTTTCCCTTGAATTTTTTCCTGTCAAAAATACGGACAATAATATTTTCCCGTCCTGTCACTTCTGCAATCTTTTCCAGTAAAAGATAATAATTAAAAACAACTTTTCTTGTTTTACGCTGGAACGAATCCCACTTAATCGTGGCATTGGTATTCCATCCTTCTTTTACCTGCTGGCTGAGCCATGAGTTTGCAAGTCCATCCTGTCTTCTTATATAAACAATAACTTTAACCTGATAGTCATGCTCTTTTGCATCCTGCATGAGTTTGGCCCAGAAAGGGAACTTTCTTCCGTTAGAAGAGTGCCAGATATTTTCATCGGAAAGTATAACATTGTCATACTTTTCAAATTCTCGGTGAATCATAGCAAATCCCTTTTCCCACAGTTCCTGCTCTTTTTCCACGTCTTCCTGACCACCCGGTTTATAAACCCAGCCTACAAGGAAATGTCCATTTCTGCGGTGAGCAACATGGGGATATACAAAATCCAAAAGAGGATAGCTATAACTTTGTTTATTTAATACTTTTTGATTCTCAACACAAAACATCTGAATGGATGTTGTTGCAGTTTTAGGCGTTCCAATGTGTACATAAAGTGTGCGCATTTTTATTTCCTCTTATATTTTATTGTTTTAGTTAAGCAAATCTTCCAACTGTGCCATCACATAATCTACGCTGTCTGCAAGACTCTTTCCAGTTGTATCAATCGTAACTTCCGGATGTTCTGGTGTCTCATATGGACTGGAAATTCCAGTAAAGTTTGGAATCTCGCCTGCACGGGCTTTTTTGTAAAGTCCCTTAACATCTCGTTTTTCACATTCTTCCACCGGTGTACTTACATAAACTTCGATGAAGCTGTCCTCTCCGATAATCTCTCTTGCATTCCGTCTGTCACGGACATATGGAGAAATGAAGGATGTGATTACAATAAGTCCTGCATCGTTCATTAACTTCGCTACTTCTGCGATACGGCGGATATTTTCAATACGGTCTGCCTCTTTAAATCCAAGGTTCTTATTCAGTCCCATACGGACATTATCCCCATCTAAAAGCATCGTATGCTTTCCGAGGGCAGCAAGATGTTTTTCTAATTCGTTTGCAAGTGTAGACTTACCGGAACCGGAAAGTCCTGTCAGCCAGATTGTCTTAGGTGTCTGTCCTTTTTGCTGTGCGCGGAAGTCTCTTGTAATATCCATCTCATGCCATGTGAGATTATCTGTACGTCTTAATGCGTGCATGATAACACCGCAGGCAGATGTCATATTTGTGATTCTGTCAATGAGAATCATGGAACCTAATGCATGGTTGTCCTTGAACTTCTCAAAAACAATCTTGTCAGAAACAGCAATATCACAGGCTGCGATTTCATTCTTGTAAATAGCATCTGCGTGTACTTCATTTCCAGTATTTACATCAATCTTGTACTTGATATTCATGACAACGGCTGGAATCAGCTTTGTTCCAAGTTTTAAGAGGTAATTCTTTCCTGCTACAAGATGTGTGTCATCCATCCATAAAAGCTTTGCAGTAAATAAATTACCGGTCTTTGGTTTTGCATTATTAACGAGAACACAGCCTCTTGAAACGTCTACTTCTCTGTCAAGAGAAATTGTTACCGCGTGTCCGCGGCTGCTTTCTGTTACTTCCTTACCTGCATCAATAATGCCTTTTACCTCTGCCTTTTCATTAGATGGTAAGGCGGTAATCTCATCACCAACTTTAATCTTTCCAGATTCAATCTGTCCCTGGAATCCACGGAAAGTTCTATCTGGACGGCATACTCTCTGAACAGGCATAGTAAAGCCACTCTCAATAGAATCGTCATGTATCTGGATATTTTCAAGATATGTGAGAAGTGATTCTCCTTTATACCACGGCATCTTAGTAGATTTCACTGTAACATTATCTCCCTCTGTCGCAGAAACAGGAAGAATCTTGATAGACTTATAGTCGTACTCTGCTGCCATCATCTTAATTTCACGTTCAATCTTTTCAAAACGATTGGCATCATAGTTAATTAAATCCATCTTATTGATTGCAAATACAAAATGCTCGATACCCATAAGGGAGCAGATTCTTGTATGTCGTCTTGTCTGTACAAGAACGCCCTGTGTCGCATCTACAAGGATAACGGCAAGTTCCGCAAAGGATGCTCCTACTGCCATGTTTCTTGTATATTCTTCATGACCTGGGGTATCTGCAACGATAAAAGAACGGTTCTCTGTTGTAAAATAGCGGTAAGCGACGTCAATTGTGATTCCCTGCTCTCTCTCAGCCATCAGGCCGTCAAGAAGGAGAGAATAGTCAATTGCCCCACCACGAGAACCAACCTTACTGTCAAGCTCTAACGCTCTTTTCTGATCTGCAAAAAGCAGCTTTGCATCATAAAGCATATGTCCGATCAATGTGGACTTTCCATCATCTACACTACCACAGGTAATAAATTTAAGAAGACTGTTCATATTAGAAATAACCCTCCCTCTTTCTCTTTTCCATGCTGGCTGCTCCGCCATCACTGTCAATAACACGGCTAGTACGTTCAGAAGATACCGCACTTAATGTCTCATCAATAATTGCATCAAGTGTATCTGCATCACTCTCAATACCACCAGTTAATGGATAACATCCAAGAGTACGGAAACGAATCTTTCCATGTTCAATCTTTTCTCCTGGTTCTAATCTCATACGGTCATCATCTACCATAATGATATTGCCATTTCTTCTGACAAATGGTCTCTCTGCTGCAAAGTACAGCGGAACAATATCAATATTTTCACGCTGAATGTACTGCCAGATATCTTTCTCCGTCCAGTTAGAAATAGGAAATACACGCATTTCTTCGCCCTGATGAATATTTGTATTGTAAAGCTTCCACATCTCCGGACGCTGATTTTTAGGATCCCACGCATGGCTGGAATTACGGAAAGAGAAAATTCTCTCTTTTGCTCTGGATTTCTCCTCATCACGTCTTCCACCGCCAAATGCAGCAGTAAAACCATATTTATCAAGAGCCTGCTTTAATGCCTGTGTCTTCATAATATCTGTATAAGATGAACCGTGGTCAAATGGATTGATTCCCTTCTTAACCCCGTCCTCATTAATGTACTCAATCATATCAAGTCCGTATTTTTCAGCAATCTTATCTCTGAACTCAATCATTTCCTTAAACTTCCATGTAGTATTTACATGTAAAAATGGAAACGGCGGCTTCTCAGGATAAAAAGCCTTCAATGCTAAATGAAGCATTACAGAAGAGTCTTTACCGATAGAATACAGCATTACCGGCTTCTCACACTCTGCCACTACTTCACGCATAATGTATATCGCTTCTGCCTCTAACTCATCAAGATGGGTCATATCACTCATTATACTTCTCCTTTATAATCATATTTTATCTTTTCAAATTATCGTAACGATTCAATCCCTGTTTTATTCATATTTTATTTTTATTTATGTCTCATTCCTGTGTCTATAAATCCATACGAATTGAATTTGTTACAAAATTATTACATGATACTTTATTATATAGGTATTTCCCAAAAACTGCAATAATAAAGTTCCACGAATGTTTTCCAAAACTGCCTGTATTTTTCTACGGATTAGGCATTAAATACAGCGGAATCTCGATATTTTGCTCTTCTATCTCAAAAACCGCCTTTATCATATGAAAACGTCGGTCTCTCGTATCCGTTACCGTAACAGGAAATGTACAAAATACATTTTCCCTTTCTGCCTCCAACTCTATATCTTTATGAAAAATCTCTTCCTCTTTATATAAAATGTGCAGCACAGCCTTTGTTGGCAGCGCCATCTGCACTGGTTTTAAATCTCTTATACTTTCCTGACTCTTAAAACTAAGCATCTTTGCCCCAGTCTCCCAATCTTTTTCCGGGAAAATACAAAAATCCATACAGAATTCCTGGTTTTTAATTACTTTGAGAGGCATTGCGGCAAAAAGCATATAGTTCCCTAAATTTTGTTCCGAATTTCTATGCTTCTTTTTCACTGAAACAGTATTCTTTTCTTCTGTTATCTTTTCTTGCCTGTCTTCTTGTTTTTCTCTTTGAGCTGCTTTTTCTGTTACTTTTGTTTTTGGACTCTCTTTTGCTACCTTTTCCAGTTCATCCCAGGCTTCCCCAATCCATCGTTCAGCTTTTTTCCTATCCTGCTCCTTCTGACTTATGTCCCTATTGGAGCCTTGTCCGTAATTGCTATCATCTTGTAATTGATTTATTCTCACGTTTCTACCCGGCAGGCTATTTTTCCCTGATAAATCTGTAGATAACTCGTTCTTTCCTATTATAATATCCTCATCCCTGCCACCTCTTGCCCTGCAGCAATGCGGACATTCTCTAAAGTACGCTTTATCATAATAATGCCCATATTTACATCTTGTAATCTTCATTTTCGTCTCCTATATAATTTATTAACTAGCTGACACTCGAGAAGAGAGCAAATAAAGCATATTTGTGGCATCCAGCCTTTGCTCGAGGCCACAAATATGCTTTATTTATCTTCCAGAGGGCTATACTTTGTCTAAAAATAATTTAGAGAATCCCTGAAAATTATGACTTCTTATAAAACTGACTTTCAAAGAACCAACCCTTAAATTATCATTACGATATTATAATCCACTATTCACCAATCGCCTTGATAATCAAATTAATACAATTCTCCTTGCCGATTGCTCCACTATCTAACATCATGTTGTAATCGTGGTAATCGCCCCATTTTCTCTTAGTATAGAAGCGATAATATACTCTTCTCTTGTGGTCTCTCTTCTGGAGGAACTTAACCAGTTCATCTCCCTTAAGATCAACTCTGTCAGATACATTCGCCATTCTCTTCTCAATATTGGCTCTGATAAACACATCAAAACTGTCGATATCTGCCTGCTCTAAAATGTAATTCGCACATCTTCCAACGATAACACATGGACCTTCCTGTGCAAACTTTGTAATGATTCTACGCTGAATCTTGAAAATCTTATCCTGTGGGTCCTCTGCATAATAATAACTGTCAAATGGTGCCGATGTTCCGAGTAATACAGAAGAAAGAGAGCTGTACTCACCGTGTTCCTCTACAAATTCCTTTGTAAATCCACTCTCTGCAACTGCCTTATCTACGATCTCATGATCATAAAATGGAATATCCAGACGCTTTGCTACTTCCATTCCAATGTCGTGACCGCCACTTCCAAACTCTCTGCTGATCGTTATAATTTTCTTCATAAAAATCACCCCTTTTAATCGTAAATCAGATTCAATATCGACATGTATAATTATGAATACCTTTGTCTATATTGTAGCATATTTGCATAAAAAAACAAGCATATTTCACAATTTTTCTGTCTTTATGCACCTCTTATTTTCTATATTCATACAATAGCAAAAGAATATATTTTAAAAATCTCTGTAGAAATATTTTTTAACCACACTCTAGAGCGCAAACACGCTCTAAGCAAAAAAGTAGCATCAGCTATATAATTTTACAAACATCACATAAATAGTCACCATAATTCTTATCATTTTCCTATAATATATAGACAATTTAACCACTTTATCTGTTTTTCTCTATTATTTTGTTGTTTTTTGTCGAATTAAATGCTAAAATTAAGCTCTACAAATAAAACAAGAGGGGGTGCTATTATGACCAAACTTACAATTTGTATGTATGGTGCAGCAAGCGACCGCATCGATTCCATCTATATAAATGCAGCAGAAGCACTTGGAAAAGAAATTGCAAAAAGACACCACAAGTTAATCTATGGCGGCGGTGCCAGCGGACTGATGGGAGCCTGTGCAAACGGTGTGTTAGAAAACGGCGGAGAAGTAACAGGTGTTGTCCCAACTTTCATGAATAAGTTTGAACCGATTAAAAGCGAGTGTACAGAAATTGTACGCACAGAGACAATGAGCCTTCGAAAAGAAGTCATGGAAGAGAACGCCGATGCATTTGTCATCGCACCCGGCGGCATTGGAACCTTCGATGAATTCTTCCAGATACTTACCTTAACCGAACTTGGCCGAAGTGCAAAACCAATCATCGTATACAACGTTTCCGGTTTTTACGATGACACCATCGCTATCATCGATAAACTCATCGGCATGGGATTCATCCGCGAGTCCGTAAAGTCACTTTTCTCGGTATGCGAAACACCGGAGGAGGTACTTAATGCGATTGAATGGTTAACAAGTCAGTAGAAATTTTGCGGATAGATAGAACAGACGATCCCCACACACAGAAAACCAAAAAAGCCAATCCTTATATTTGTGATATTAGAGCGAGGATTGATTGTGGCCATTAAGCGAACATTCAACCCACAGTGATACTTTCACAAATATGAGGATTGGCTTTTTCGGTTTTTGTCTGTCTATAGTCTATCTATAGCCTATTTAGAAGAAGTCGAATCTCCATTCTCCTTGTCCTGCCACTTCTTTCGTTCTACGAATCGTCCTAATACAAATGCTACGATTCCTACTCCGATTCCTGTCTGAAGACAGAAGATTAAGCTTTCGATTTCTCCTGGAAGTTCTCCACCGAGTGCAGTTTCAAGTACTGGTGTGAACCATGGTTCATATTCTTTTCCCTGAATTTCGGAAATCATTTCGCTACCTGCATCATCAGATCCACCGAATTCTGCTCCCTTTAATGCGAACAGTGGTACGATTGCGATTAATGCTGCAATTACTAATAAAATAATTACTGTCTTTGTATTTTTTGTCATTTTCTCTCCTCCTAATTAAAATTCAAGACTGCTTAATTCGTCTTTTGCGTATGTTTCAAGTGCAATAACGATAACTACAGTGAGGATACCTTCGATTACTGCTAATGGAAGCTGTGTTGTAGCGAAGATTCCGAGGAATTTTGCGATAGATGCTCCAATGCCGCCAACTTCTGAAGGGTAAGCAAGTGCAAGCTGGAAGCTTGTTACGCAGTATGTAAATAAATCACCTAAAAATGCTGCAACGAATATGCATACTCGTTTATTTACATTTGCTTTCTGAAGTAATTTGTATAAGATCCAGGAAATGATTGGTCCAGCGATTGCCATAGAGAAGCAGTTAGCTCCTAATGTTGTTAATCCGCCGTGTGCAAGTAAGATTGCCTGGAAAATTAATACGATAATACCTAAGATACTTGTTACACATGGTCCAAATAAGATTGCTCCAAGACCTGTACCTGTCATATGGGAACAGCTTCCTGTTACTGATGGAATCTTTAAAGATGAAAGTACGAATACGAAAGCACCTGTTAAAGCAAGTACAGTAAGGGTTCTTCTGTCATTTCCAAGTACCTTTTTAATATTCATGAAACCGATTACTAAGAATGGTACGCAGATTACTCCCCATAAGATACAGTATTTTACTGGAAGGAATCCCTCCATGATGTGCATTGCGTTAGAAACTGGCGCGATTGTTAAAAGCATTAAAAATACGCTTGCAAGAACCGCAAGATTTTTCTGTTTTTTAGACATTTGTCTTTCCTCCTTTTAATTTTTGTGTATTTCTGGAACCAGGAGATCCCTAAAATACGATTTTATAAACCTTTTACCATTGCCTGAAATTCGGCAATATTTTTAGGATAAACGTCCCCATCAGGGACGATACCTTTCTCTTTTAAAATGTCATAGACATCGAACATCATTGGGTGTTTCAGATTTGCCTGCTTCAAAATGTCCTCTTGCTTAAATACAGCAAGTGGCGTATCATCTGCAATAATCTTTCCATGACAAAATACAATAACTCTCTCTGCCCAGCGATAAGCAAAATCAACATCGTGAGTAGAAATGAGCATTGTCCGTCCTTCATCACCCATTTTCTGAAGAACTTCCTCAAGCATTGCCGCATTCAATGGATCAAGCGCCGCTGTTGGCTCATCAAAAATGATGACTTCTGACTCCATTGCAATAATATCTGCAATACTGACTCTCTTTTTCTCGCCACCACTTAAATAATGTGGCGGACGATCTTTAAATTCTGAAATATTCATATATTCAAGAGCTTTATCCACTCTGGAAATCACTTCTTTTTTCGGTAATTTCAGATTCATCGGCCCAAAGGAAACTTCAGCCATTACCGTGGACGCAATAATCTGATTATCCGCATCCTGAAAAACAATGCCGACATTCTTTCGAAGATCATTTAAGTTTTTCTTTGTAATCTTCTCACCACGATAATAAATATCGCCGTGATGAGACTTCAAAACTCCGTTAATATTCAAAAAGAATGTAGACTTTCCTGCTCCGTTCGAGCCAAGCACCGCGATCTTCTCGCCCTCATAAATATTAAGGTCAACTCCATTCAGTGCCGTTTTTTCTCCATTATATGTAAAATGTAAATCTTCAACCTTTAAGATTGGTTCTTTTTCCTGCATAAACATCTCCTGATACTCATTTGTTGCTCGCCACCTACAGATGTGGGAGTCATCTCACATCTGATATATTTTACGAAATTATGATAAAGTATTCTTCCGATTTATCTGACAAAATTATCTTATCTCGTAAAAAACCATATAAGCAGTAACACTACAATAAAAATAACTGCCATCACAATCTGGCCTGCTTTTAGCGGCTTCTCTTCTTCAAGGAATCGTAAATCCCCATCGTAACAACGTGCTTCTAACGCATTGTAATAATTATTTCCTCTTTTCAATGACACAACTAACAAGTTACTTGCAACCTGGCCAAATGAATAACAGGAAGTCTTAAAATCACAATATCCAAGACGTGACTCTGCTGAATTCTTCATGCGGCTGTGTGTATCAATCATAATAAAAATGTAACGGTAAATCATATTCATAAGCTCAATAATCAGCTTTGGAATATGTGCTTTTCTCAAGACTGCAATAATTTCACTCAGCGGTGTAGTAAGTGTCATCATATAAAGTGCACTCACAGCTCCCAATGCCTTAAACACAAGACCTCCAGCCTTAAGCAAGCTTGCCTTTGACCAGTAAATGTAAAATAAATTCAAAAAATGAACATGATACTGTCCTACTGGACGCATCGAAAATCCAATCGCTATCGCTATTGTTCCAAAAATTAAAAATACAATCGGAACAAGCAGCATCGTAATGTAATGATGTAAATCCAGTCCACCAACAGCCACCGTCAAAAATCCCATAAAGAAAATAACTGCCAGCGAAACAAACAGATTATTGCATGCAATACATATAAGCAGACTAATAATAGAAAACAGAACTTTAAAGCCTGCATTCCAGCTTCTCATATGTGATGCATACGCATAATAATCTACCGAAAAGCTGCTTCCATGCTCATGCTTGAACCTTTTCTTCTTCTCTTTCATAAAAATCTCCACAACAAAAAAACATGCCCTGATTTACAAGACATAATACTTTTTGTAAATTCTTCTTATTTTTTATGCGCTTCCCTGAGTATACTAAAACACGCTCTAATGTTTAATTTTAAATAGGTAAAATAAACTCTAGATAATAGAAAATAAAAGTTAAAAGAACCTGCTACATAAAACTAGATAACAGGCTGAATAAAACTTTGAACATCAGTTAGACAGAAAGGTTTTTATCTGGCTGTATCAAATAGATTATGTTCACAACCAATTACAAACAGGTAGACAAGAAAATTTCTGTGAAAACACTGTGCTGATTTTCTAAAATAATTGTGCAAGCACTTATTGATTATAATTCTCAACATTTGCCTGAACTTCGTTTATTATATCACAATTCTGCTCGTTGTAAATGGACTTTTTCGCACAATCTTAATTTTTTAAGAAAAAAACCTTTCATATTTATAAAAAATTACACGTTTTATTTTGGTAAATATATAACCACTTATTACCTTTTAATGTGTCGAATTTTACAATTTCCAATTTGCGTAGCAACGGAGACTCCGCTGAGAATAGTAGTAGTCGGATTGCCAGAAAGCATTTTTCAAACACGCTCTAGATTTTCTAATTTCATTCCAGAACCATCCTCATTTAATGACAGCGTTGCCTTGTATTCCACTCCTGGATCAGGTTCTGTTGCATGTGAAGTATATAACAGACAATCCACTTCTATTTTTCCATTTTTGAGTATCTTAAATCCATCTTTATTAATTTGATCAATCATATCCGTTTCTACCCACCAATAGGTCATTTCAAACTCTCCTGAAAAAGTGAATTCTATATTCGTACCGTTTCTCTTTATACTACAATTATATTTATTTTGTAACGCTTTATTCGCTACTATATCATCAATCGTTCCATCATAGTCTACAAGTGCCAGATAATCATCGAATGCATCTTCTTTTACAATAATAGATTTTTCTGTATTGCTTTTTATATCATCCTCGGAAAATACTGGCTTATAAACCAGGCTTTCTGCCCTATTAGCGTAAATATCCTCATCATTAGGCTCAGTATAACAATATCCCCGTACAGAATCTATAAGTGCATGTATTTTGGACTCATCAGACATCTCTGTCATATTACCACTAAATAGTTTTCCATCACTTCCCAGCTGTTTTCCGAGGACAGCTACACTTCCCAGTAACTGGTCTATCTTGTCGGAGTCTGCAACAATATTATAACTTTTCAATTGTACACCCAGATCATTATCTGCTTTTGTTATCACCGCTGTACCAATGCCGTCTATTTCATCCTGTATAATCTGTTCTGTAAAAATTGCTCGTTCATCCCCATTAGAAAGCGGAATATACACAATATCCTTAATGGATGACTGCATATCTGACGATGGGCTTAAGCCCTCTGCTCTTACTTCTCCATCCTGACATAGAAATTCTTCGCTACTCGTAGCACTTAATGACCCAATCGTTTCTTTACATCCAAGAAACTGTCTCATATTTTCAAATCCACTCTCTTCGACAGATATCGTTCCCTCACCATCATCATTATTATTATAATCCACAATACTTTCCTCTGGTACCGCATCATATATATTTGTAGCTTCCTCACCAAAAGACTTATTATCACACAATAATCCCAAAGAAGTATATACCACACTCCTGACATTTTCATTTATATCCGTCTGGAATTCAGTACCTTCTGGTACTTCTGCCTCCAGAGCCAATATTTCTTTAATAAATGCCTGATTATCATCCACAAATTCTTTCACCGAGCTGTCCGGTGTTCCCTCTTTTTCTTCCTGCGTACTATATTCCTGACCAGAAGTGATTACTTTCTTATCGCCCTGATGTTGCTTTAATGCTTTGCCTCCAATAAATACACCGCTTCCTATGACCGCCGCAGTAATACCACCGGCTAAAGCTTTTACCATTCCAGCTTTTATCGCTTTGCCTCCAGCTCTGGAAGCTGTCCTCGCCGCATGATTTATCGCAGCATGCTTTGCACCTGCCTGACCTGCCTGCTGCATACTTGCATGTTTTACAACATTTTGATTTCTTCTAGCCATTTTAATTCCGGCAGCTTTATTTCCAGCAGCCATTGGCGCATTCTGTAAAACGTTTTGCCCAGCCAGAGTTCTGGCATGGTATAATGCTCTGTAATCTTCTTTTGCACTGCAATCGTCTCTGGATAAGAGCCATAAAAGGAATCCAAGAGGAAGCATACGAAATGTGTAGAGTCCCCTTTTCTGCATCTCATCCACCTTCGTATTTAACTTCTTCAATCCGTTATGTATTCTGCTTTTTACAGTTCCCTCACTAATATTTAATATCTGTGCGATTTCCTTTATTTTTAATCCGTCGTTATAATACATCTGGATACATATGCGCTGTCCCTCTCCAATATCATCGAGAATTTCATCAAGAATCTGCTCCCGCTCTGCATATTCTATTCTTGCTTCTGGGTTAATATAAACATTTCTATCTGTTATCTCTTTAAAATATTGCTGGCTGGTCTCCGGCAGAATTTCTCTATTTCCTGCTAACTTTCTTCCATAATCATAAATTCTGTTTCGCACCAGCGCATTAAACCATGCACTAAAACTACCTTGGCGAGGATCATAGTATTTGATTTTTCGATATAAGAGAAGATAAATTTCCTGAACACAGTCCTCCACCTCTGATGAATTAGCCAGAAACATTTTTCTTACTTCCCCTGCTACCCAGTTATAACTATTCTGGTAAATATAATCAAATGCCTGAACATCTCCATTAAAAAAGTTCTCTCCATATATATCTAAATCTTTAACTAATGGCTTTCCACAGATATCGCAAAACAAAATATTATTTGGAAACCATTTTCTGCAACTTCTACAATACATACCTTCCTGCCCTTATCCGATTTTATCCGATCTGTCCTCTAATAACTTCTTTTAATTCCTCTATACTCTTTACTGTAATATCTGCCCGTTTTTTTTCCGGACACTCCCTATTTCGGTGATTAAACCATATCGTATGCCATCCTGCTGTATTTGCACCGACAACATCTGCCTCATAGGTATCCCCAACATACCATGTTTCTTCTGGATTTAATGCATATGCATTCTCAACATATTTAAATGCCTGTGGATCTGGCTTTTGATATCCAATACCGCCAGAAATAAATATATGCTCATCATCAAACCATTTATGTAACCCCAGCGCAACTACCTTTGCATACTGTGGTTCTGGTCTGCCATTTGTGAGAATCGCAATAAAAATATCATTACTTTTACAATAATCAAGAAATCCCTCTACTCCATTACCAAGTGTAATCTTTTTCTGAAAGGAACGATATAACTGCTCAAAAATATCCGCATCCTCTCTGCTCATCTCAATTCCCACATCATGGTATGTCCTTTTCACACGCTCATAAAAACAATCTTCGTGCGGAATTAATCCCTTCTTCTCTGCCTCCATAATCTCATCCGAATAAACACGGGACTGCATAAACAACTGCGTACAGTCTGCATCCGTCTTGTCTGCATATAATTTTTTGTGAACCAGTTCAAATGGTCCCATAAGATTATAAAGTGTATCATCTAAGTCAAAAATCAGATTCAATATGCTTCCTCCTCGGTATTTTTACAAGTCCTATAATTCCTTATAACTTCCTGTAAATTTATTAAATATAATCCTTAAATACCATCTGGAAAACGTATTTTCCAGATGGCTGCCCGATAATAGTATACTTATTTCCCCAAAACAGTGCAAGGAGGTCTTTCCTGTTTTTCTGCATTTTATCGTTTTGAAATTGTCTTTACCTTTGACCATGCAGAATATTTCTTTCCTGATTTTGTTCGAATCTGTACATAATATTTTCTATTCTTTTTTAACTTTTTAATGACAAGTGATGTTTTATTTTTGCCACAGTTTATTTTCTTTGCGTTTTTCATATTCTTTTTCTGAGAATATCTGATTTCGTATTTATCACATTTTACTTTCTTCCATGTGATTTTGGTCAGGTTTTGGATTCTGACGGTTCGTTTTATTGATGTGCCTTTTACTGGCTGTGGGTTGGAATTGTCGTTTAAATATCTATATTTATAGCCTTCTGCCTGTACAGCTTTTGCTGCCTTACTTCCCTTATGGACAAAAAATGTAATATCTTTATAGCTTGTGTTAACTTCATCTTCATCCCAATATCCCAAATAATCTAATGTATCTGGAATCACAATTTCTTTTACCCCATTTTCAGAGAAACCACAATCAGCCCAATCAATTTGTGTTGGCGGAAGATTTTTCCCATTTAACTTAAAAGTTTTCGGAATAACTACACGTTTAGAATGTCCATGATAACAGGTAATACATACGGACTCGCCACATTCATGCATACGTATACCGATACCATTCACCAAAGTATAGCCATGCGAACATTCCTTCGTTGCTGCTTTAACTGGAACTGCTGCTCCGATCATCTGTGTTAACGATAATACCATTGCAAATAATAATGCGTAAAACTTTGTTCTTTTCTTCATATCTTTTCATCCTTTCTTTTGCATTACATCTTAAGATTTTCTCTAAAAATAGTGATTCAGAAATATTATTTCACTCTCACTTTTTTCACTACACTCCACGCACCAGCTTTTCCATTTTTGCTGATAGCCCGTACCCTGATAAAATAGGTCTTTTTCCTTTTTAATTTCTTTATAGTCACATTTCCACTTCTTACTGTTACAACCTTTTTATTCTTAAAAGATTTTTTTGTACTGTACATAATCTGATATTTAGAGACATTTGATACTAACTTAAAACGAATGTTTATTTTCTTTTTCTTTACTTTCAAAGAAACACCTGTTACCATTTTCACTGGTTTTTTCGATGTGTTTGTAGTCTTTTTGGCTGGAGTTGCTTTTGGTCCTTTAAAAGAAGTCGCTAACTGATAAGTGTAACCTTCTGGAAAAGAATAATGATAACTGTGTACATAAATATAATATGTCCTTCCCTTTACCACATTAAATCTGACAGAACCTTTCGTTATTATCCACTCTTCTTTTGCTATTTCAGTATTGATATCGCTTGCTGAATAAACAGATACATCCCATCCGTCTCCAACATCATTTACATCTGTATCCGGATCACAGTTTAAGGTTGCTGTAATTCTCCCTGTATTTGGAGCAACTACTTTAAACCAGTCTTCATCTATATCATCAAACAAAGTTCCCTGATATTTTTTTCCGATAGAGATTTTATTTGCTTTTTTAAAAGTATTATTATTCTCCTGCTCCCAGTTATTTTCAGAAACAACATCAGCCTTTATATCAAAAGGTACCATTATAGGTGACATTCCATATTCACTATAAGATTTTACTTCTATATAATATGTTCCCGATGTCAAAACAAGTTTCTCTGTAACCATCTTATTCTCAATCTGCCAATATTGCTTAACTGGTTCTTTCAAATTGTCCTTGCGATAGATATTAAGATTCCATCCATATCCTATGTCATTCTCATCTGCAACAGCATTGGGTCTTAAAGTTATTCTGAAACAACCAGATTTTGGCATCTGTACCTGAAATAATTTTACGTCATATTCATTTCTTAATCTTGTTGTTCTGTATTGACTTGTAAGTACTGGTGAATTTCTGGCTTCATTCATGGAAAAGGCATATACTTTTGTTGGTTTAATCAAAATAAATAGTACCAGAATACTGGTCATGCATATTATATTTTTTGTTATTTTCATTGTTCTCTGTTTCATATTTAGCATCCTCTCTTTCTTTTTACTTTTGTTTATTGTTTTTAATTTCCTTTATTTTTAACTATTACACCCCCGGAGTCCTTTTTATTTCCTAATTATTTTTCTTTTCACTCTCTTATACGAAGCAAACTGCAAAAAGGTTCACTAATTTAAAAAAAATTTTTCAAAACTTTTGTATCGAATAGTTTTATTTTTTCAAACACACTCTATATAATAAAAAAGCACCGTCCTGGATTTAAATTTCCAAAACAGTGCTTTATGCTATTCTTTATAGTATATCTTACTCCAAACGCCCCTCATCTTAAAATTAAAATATTTCAAATGTTTATCCATTTACCTTCCTCCGCTCTACACCTCTCCTGTCAGCAACATTTCCCTTTGCAACGTGTAGAACGTTTTCTTATATTGATTATTTCTCATATAGATAATCTGTTTAGACAAATAATTACAAATCTTCCTGGCGGCATCTCCTGATGCCACAATCCAGAAATTAAATTGTTTCGGCATATGTGTTTTTTCTTCTTTTTTTATCTGATCTGCCACGGTTTTTATACTATCGGTCGGTCTTCCATCGTAAATCGGGGATGTATCGACATAAGTTTAATTCTTATATAACAAAAAAAGCACCATCCCCAGGTCTAAATCCCAAAAACGGTACTTTGTAATGCGCCTTCAGGGGCTCGAACCCTGGACACGCGGATTAAGAGTCCGCTGCTCTACCAACTGAGCTAAAAGCGCATATCCTTGTGTTTTGTTTTCGTATCTCTCAACGACAAGGACTATTATATAACAACCTTTCATAGATTGCAAGCATTATTTTTTATTTTTCAAGTATTTTTTTAAGTACAATCGCAGGTCCATCTTCATCATTTGATTTGGTGATGTAATCTGCTTTTTCCTTTAATACTTCCATTGCATTTGCTACGGCAATTCCAATATGTGCATACTCAATCATCGCCACATCATTATCACTGTCTCCGATGGCAACCGTATCTTCGTGTGCAATGTTATATTTTTCAGCAAGGATACGGATTCCCACATCTTTATTACAGCCACTTGGGAAGATTTCCATGTTATATTCGCTAGGAAATGTTACCATAAGATTTTTGTTTTCTGCTGTTTTTGCAGCAAATTCTCTTAATTCCTGTGGATCTGGAAATGCAACATGTATCTTATTGATACGCATTGTTCCACGGCGCAGAAGCAAATCATAGGACAGGCCAATTACATCTGTAGATAACATACTGTCACAGAAATCTTTTCCCATCTTAGTATCATAAATAATCGGAGCTGTATCTTTTTCCACATAGGCATCATTGTCACAGTAAAGTTCTATAAAACCATGTCTTTCCTTTACTTCTTTATAAATATCATAAACCAAATGCTGTGGTATCTTGCAATTGTGAAGCAATTCCTCTGTCTGAATATTTCCAACCAATGTTCCATTTGCACAGATGCAGTATTTTACACCTTCGATATCCTGCACTTGATTCTTAATACTTCGAAAACTTCTTCCTGATGTTGGAACTACCATAATTCCATTCTTTACTGCTTCCGCAATTACTTCTTTTGAATAAGAAGAAATCGTACAGTCAGAATGTAATAATGTTCCGTCTAAATCGATTGCTACAATCTTTTTCATAAATAAAATCCTTTCATTTATCGTAAAGTAAATTATTTGCCATTTAAAATTCTGCATACCTCTGAAATGCTCTGGCAGAAATTACACAGACACCGCCAGATTCCTCTATTACAAAGGCTCTTTCGCTGAATATTCCAGCACATTTTCTCTTTAAAATTCATAAAATTCCACCCCTGTTTTATCTTATGATAAAGACAGGGAATGTTGTTATTTATCTTCCTGCAAAAAAATCTGAAGCATACAAATCGGTTTACCTTTTGCCACAAACTTTTCCTCATATTCTGTCATGATATTGCCCTCAACATATTCGCTGTGATGAAGGTCAAATGTAGATTTCTCAAGTGTCCATCCTGCTTCTTTTACTTCTTCTAAAGAAAAATCAAATAATGGTCTGTTATCTGTCTTAAAGATAACTCTTCCCTCTTCCTTTAAAATGTTATGATAACGCTCTAAAAACTGTCTGGAAGTAAGTCTTCTCTTTGCATGACGGTCTTTCGGCCACGGATCTGAGAAATTCAGGTAAATCTGATCTACCTCACCCTTTTCAAATACATTCACAATATTCTCTGCATCCATTCGAATAAAATGAAGATTCTCTAAAGGATTCTCTTCCATTTTCTCTAATGCTCTGACCAAAACACTGGAATACTTTTCAATTCCAATATAATGAATCTGAGGATTCTTTTCTGCTAACTGCATAAGGAATTTACCTTTTCCCATTCCAATTTCTAACTGAATCGGCTTACCATCCTGGAAATAATCTTTCCACTGGCCTTTAATCTGCTCTGCGTCTTTAATTGTATATTCATTCGCTGCAATCTGTTCTCTTGAACCTTTTACATTTCTTAATCTCATTTAATTCTCCCCATCTATCTTAATATATTTTCTTCTATATCTATACGCAATTTTAGACATACAGTATTATTCTAATCGCTGGACATTATTTTTGCAATTAATTTTTGCTTTTTCTATGGAAGTAGGATACAATGAGAGGCAAGGTCTGAAATGACCGAATAGAACTCAAAGACTTAGCCCAATAGTATATCAGCATATTAATAATACTGCATGATAGAGCGTGTTTGAAAAATGCTCCAGGGCAAAATAAAAAGGAGATTTAACAATGAAACGAATACTTACGTTTATATTGACACTAACATTGGCCTTAAGCTTTTGTGTGAATTCCTTTGCCGCGGCAACTACTGCCACTGCTTCTGAAACGCAGACTGGCACTTCTGAGGCACAGACGGATACCTCAAAAACACAGGCTGGCACTTCCGAAGCGCAGACCGATACTTCAAAAGTACAGGCTGGTGCTTCCTATGGAATTTCCAATTTAAGCGGTGCACCAGATATCGTAGCAGAATCTGCTGTTGTCATGGATGCCAATACCGGAACGATTCTTTATGGAAAAGAGGCAGACACCAAGAGATATCCTGCCAGTATCACTAAAGTTATGACCGCTTTACTCGCTGTTGAAAACTGCAAAATGAGTGATGTTATTACTTACTCCAATGCTGCAGTTAACGGAATTGAGGCAGGTAGCAGTACCGCTGGAATTAATGTTGGTGCCAAGCTTACTGTAGAAGACAGTCTTTATGCATTAATGCTTGTATCCGCTAATGAGGCCGCTGCCGCTATCGCAGAGCACATTTCCGGTTCCACAACAGAATTTGCAAAGCTTATGACAAAGCGCGCCAAAGAATTAGGCTGTACCAACACACAGTTCAAAAACCCTCATGGACTTCCAAACGAAGAACATTACACGACAGCTCACGATATGGGCCTTATCTTAAAAGAAGCCATGAAGCATGAGGAATTCCGTAAAATTTCCGGAACCATTTCCTACACCTTAAAGAAAAGTGACACTTTAAAAGATACTTTAGAGCTGTGGAATCACGCTAAAATTCTTCGTGAAAACAGTGACTACTACTACAAATATGCAGAAGGAGCAAAAACTGGATTCACTCAGGTTGCCCTCAATACCTTAGTCACTTACGCAAAGAAAGATAATGTAGAACTTATCTGCGTCATTTTAAAAGACTACGGTGCAGACAAAAGCTACACAGACACTGCTAACTTATTCAAGTGGGCTTTTAATCAGGTAAAATCCGTAACTCCGCTTACTGATTTCAGTTTAAAAACTGCCATGACAGCAAATACCTCCATTGACTCTTCAAAGCTCGACCAGATTCAGCTTTTAAACTCTGTTTATGACAAAAACTTCTCTGTTCTTGTAAAAAAAGACTTTAATGAATCTGATTTAAAAACCGCTTTTAAACTCGATGAAGATAAAAAAACTGGCCGCCTTGGTTACATCGTAATCTCCTGTGATGGCAAAAAACTTGGACAGACAGAAGTTACCTATGACACAACTTCTAAACAGGGAAAAGCTTATCAGGAAGGCAAAACCGTAGACGATAATTTAAAAACTGCCCCTGTAGCATCAAAAAGAAAAGATGCTATACATAAAGGAATTGAATTCTCCTTGAGACTCTTAGTCGCAGTTATTCTTATTATCCTGATCATGCACCTGATTCACAGACATGAGCTGGAGAAACGCAGAAAAAATCGAATTTCTCGGAGGAAGAAGAAATAATTCTGGGTTGCAGCAGGAAAGGGAGACGCACACAGTAAATAAAATAAACGATATTTGTGACTTTAGTCGCGGTGGTTTGAACACTCGCTTATACATGCTCGTATCCAAACCTTGCTCCGAGGCCACAAATATCGTTTATTTTATTTACTGTATGCTGTTTTTGGCTGTTGGGGCAAAGGCAGAATTCAGTGAATTCTTGTTTGCTGCTGGAAATTTTTTTCTGCGTTGAAAGGAATTTGGGAATTCTCTAGAAGGTTGTGATTTCATAATAGTTCTTTATCTATGTGATTTCTAAAGTGTTGTTACTGAATGGATATTACAATAGTCTATATTTTAAGGATTTAAGTTATTATTCACCACATATAAGCTTTTACTTTTCTTATAGAAAAAAAGAACCGTCTGTTCAACGGTTCTAAGAGAGGAAAGTATGAAAAAAATCTATCAAAAAAATAATTCTTTGTTCTTTTGATGTTTCTATCATACTGAATATTTGTGAACAGTTTGTGAGAAAAAAATGAAGATAATCTGAAGAAATACTGTCGGGTAAAAGATATTATGTGAGAATTTCCACTTAATTTCCTAAAATCACAATCTCCTGAAGAATCCTCAAATATCCTCTCAAAGAAAAAGAAGTTACCCTGAGCAAATGTAAACATAAAATTCAACCTTACTTCCGCAGGCAAAGACAGCCTCCAGAGAATGAAATAATCTATATTTGTGGCCTCGGAGCGACTAAAGTCACAAATATAGATTA
>NZ_ACEP01000044.1 GCF_000173975.1 Anaerobutyricum hallii DSM 3353 | reverse complement strand
AATTTAAAGTTTTCTTCTTTTTATCACAATACCGATTCCGATTGCAAGTATTACCAGTGGTATTACAAATACTGTCATAATCAATGTTGCTTTCTGATTAAATGCCGGTACGACTGCATTCTCTGTCTTAAGGCTCTTTGCTCTGATAGAAATCTTGTTCTTTTGTTCTGCAAGATAGTTCACACCATTCAATACAAAGTCTGTGTTTGCACCACTTACTGCCTGGTCGATATCCTGCAGTAACATATTGGTACATCCAGTTACAATCATTCTTCCACCAGTAGAATCTGATACAGCTACGGAAATATTAAATGGGCCGCTGATATCATTCTTTTCTTTATTCAGTGTGGCACTATCTGTATTGACTTTGGAGTATGCACCATCGCTTGTGGAAAGCAATGAAGTTACTGTATAATCAGATGCAGAAGAATTCTTCTTTGCATTCTTTTCTGTAATATCCTTCAGTCCCTTTGCACTTGGAGCTAAAATATAAATATTGCTGTTGTATTGTGCTGAGGTTGCATCAGAACTTTCGATAGTTGGAAGCAGATAAATTGGATACTGTGTATATTTACTTGCATCTGTTTCTACAACGACTCCTTTTTGTGGCTCTACATTATAAGACTTAAGCAAGCTGTATAAGTTTGTAAGATTCTCTACTTTTGCATCTAAAAATACATACATCTTTCCGCCGTTTTTCATGTATTTTTTAATCATCTTAAGCTCATCTTTTGTAATGTCTTTTTGTGCGCCATTGATGAGTAAGATAGAACAGTCATCCGGTACTCTCTGCTCAGTAAGAAGGTTCAACGTTTTTACAGAATAGTTATCTCCTTCAAAGCTACTTGTCACGCTTGTGTCAAAGCTCTGTTCAGAATGTCCACTTAAGGTATAGATTACCGGTGTGGAGTCAGAGACAACGTAGTTGATTGCTTCTGTCGTAAGGCTCTCTAGCTGAAGAGAATCTGCAGAATAGGAATAGTCACTTCCATAGCTGTATGATACATAGTCATTAGCAGAAACATAACGATATTTCTTACCACATTTTATAATCATACTATCATTGGCTACTTCTTCACTGCTGTCTGTATATTTCTTTGTAAAGTTTGGATACAAATCCGGGTCTTTATAAACAAATTTTACTTTAGTAGAATTTTTCTTATATTCTTTCCAAACCTGTGCGTAGGAAGAATTTACGCTAGATTCCTTATCAATAACGTAAATCGTGACTTCTTTATCTAAACCCTTTAAGATTTTCTTCGTCTGTTTGGAAAGAGAATAGATTTTGTTGGCTGTCACATCGACTGTGTAGTTTTTACTTGTCACAAATATATTCACTGCGATAACCGCTGCAATCAGAACGACAACTGCCACTGCGGAAAAAATACCTTTTTTTAATTTTGTATTCATTTTATTCTTAATCATTGTATGCCCTCCTAATTCCATCTGCGCTTTTCAATTCCCTGCATCGTAAGGAATAAAAATACCGCGATAAATGATACATAATATATGATAGAAGATGCATTTAAAATTCCACTGCAAAAATCGTTAAAACGGTCTAATACAGAAAACCAGTCGATAATCTTAGAAAGACCATTATCAAACAATGCAGGTTTTACTTTACTTAAAATGGCAATGATCGCGATTCCTGCAACACCAACTCCGGCTGTAATTTTTACATTCTTTGTTTCATCATAGAAAAACCATGCGATAAGAATAACAGCAAGTACGCATACAATGTAAGTATATCTTGCTCTTCCCGGTACAACATTTGAAATATTAGGAAGCAACATACAAAAGAGCACTACTGCAAAAGATAATGCCGCTGCGATCATCTGGTTATCAGTAAGAGAGGAGACAAACATTCCGACCGCCATCAGGCAGGCTCCTAATAAGAAATATCCAAGACAGCCTGTAAGAACGGTCTTCCAGTTTACGTTTCCAAACATACTTAACACACCTGCCTCTATGATGCTTACTAACATAGAAATAGCAAGTAATGTTACGGATGCAAGATACTTTCCAAATACAATACTGCCAGAGCGAATTGGGGAAGTATATAAGAGCTGATCTGTTCTCTGCTTCTTTTCTTCTGCAAATAAACGCATCGTAAGAATTGGTACAATCACGATATATAAAATCGTACTGTTAGAAAATACATACTGTGCGTAATCGGTATAACCATAAGACATACAGATTACAGAAAAATACACTCCTGTTGCAGCGATAAAAAGAGCAAAATAAATATAAGCTGCCAGTGAGTGGAAATAGCTTCTCATTTCTTTTAAATAAATGGCTTTCATTCTACTTATCCTCCTCTGCTGTTTCTGCCTGTTCAGTTCCCTTGCTGTCTGCTTTTTTCTTCCTTTTAAAAGAAAATCCATGATGTCCCTGTTTCTCAATCTGTTCGGATGCTTTCTTTGCTTCAGATTCTACCTCTTCTACATCCTGTCCGGTAAGTTTCAGGAATACATCTTCAAGAGACAAGCTTTCACGTTCCATCTTAATAATAGGTAATTTCTCTTCCGCAAACTCAAAGAACAGATTATCGCGGATATCTTCTTTTGTCGCTGTTTTTGCCTGTACATCAACGATTCCATCTTTTTCATCGATAATCTTATAATCTCTGATATATTCTGATACTTTTAATACCTCTTCTACCTGCTCACGGCTTCCCTTTACAGACATATTAATATTATCGGTATCGGAGAAATCTTCTGATAGATGTTCTGGTGTATCCTCTGCAACTAACGTTCCCTTATCTATAATAAGTACATAGTCACATATCGCATTCACTTCTGATAAAATGTGAGAACTTAAAATAATCGTATGCTTCTGGCCTAAACTTTTAATAAGAGCACGAATCTCAATAATCTGATTTGGATCAAGACCTACCGTCGGCTCATCCAGAATTAACAGCGGTGGATTTCCAATTAAAGCCTGTGCCAGTCCAACTCTTTGCTTATATCCTTTCGAAAGATTCTTTATTAATCTTCCCTTCATGTCAGAAATCTTTACTGCCTCTGTTACTTCATTAATAGAAGATTCTTTCTCTGTCTTTTTACGGATTCCTTTTAAATCACAGATAAAGTTCAAATATTCCGCTACAGTCATATCCTCATACAGTGGTGGGATTTCTGGAAGATAACCGATTAACTTCTTTGCCTGTATCGGCTGCTCTAAAATGTCATATCCTCCAATCTTCACTTCACCGGAAGTTGCTGAAATATATCCCGTCATTATATTCATTGTTGTGGATTTACCTGCGCCATTTGGTCCAAGAAGTCCCACGATCTGTCCGTCAGGCACCGAAAAACTGATATCTTTTACCGCATGATGTTTTCCGTAATCCTTGACTAAGTTTTTTACTTCTATCATAAAATAAGCCTCCTGTATAATTTTTATGTACTCCCGGAATCTTTCTGTCTTTAGAAAATTCATTGCAAAAGAAAATACCGGAAAGATTGCGGGAGTACACACTCAATGTATAGTATATTATTCTTAATTTACGATGATTTTGTGAACATATTCTTCTTTTCACATTAAGTTCACATTTTAAACAAATTTTGCAAAATGTCTTTTATTGATATTTTCTTAACTTTTGCTTTTCCATCTTTTCCCCTTTTCATTACTTTTTTGTTCTGCAATTTATACATGTCCATCCTTCACCGAACTCAAAAAATGAAATTCTTGCAGCTATATCTATCATTTTTATCCGTTTTTCACTTAAAAATCTTAAGTTAAATGTCTTGTTATGAAATTTTTTTTAAAAAAGTTGTACTTTTACTTATTCTTTTTATTGAATTACTTCACACAATATAGTATAATAGGTTTCGGCAAAAGAACTCGGTGAGAGATATGATTCTGATACTTTTTTGTCAATCATCGAGGATATAAAATATGTATAATACACAATATCAAGGAGGAACAGACTATGTCTTACGTTGATGACGTACTCGCAAAAGTTATTGCAAAAAACCCAAGTGAACCAGAATTCCATCAGGCAGTTACAGAAGTTTTTGAAACTATCCGCCCATTAATCGAGGCTAATGAAGAAGAATATAAAAAACAGGCTGTTTTAGAGAGAATCACAGAACCAGAAAGAATGATTAAGTTCCGTGTACCATGGGTAGATGATAACGGACAGGTTCAGGTTAACATGGGTATCCGTGTTCAGTTCAACAGTGCAATCGGACCTTACAAGGGAGGATTACGTTTTCATCCATCCGTAAACCAGGGTATTATCAAATTCTTAGGATTTGAGCAGATTTTCAAAAACTCTCTTACAGGACTTCCAATCGGTGGTGGTAAAGGTGGTTCTGACTTCGACCCTAAGGGCAAATCAGACCGTGAAGTTATGGCATTCTGCCAGAGCTTTATGACAGAGCTTTGCAAACACATCGGTGCTGACACTGACGTACCTGCTGGTGATATCGGTGTTGGCGGAAGAGAAATCGGTTACCTCTTCGGACAGTATAAGAGAATCAAAGGTCTTTACGAAGGCGTTCTTACAGGAAAAGGTTTAACATACGGTGGTTCCCTTGCAAGAACAGAAGCTACAGGATATGGTCTTGTATACTTCACAGAAGAAATGTTAAAATGCCATGACGATGACATCGTTGGTAAGACAATTGTTGTTTCCGGTGCTGGTAACGTTGCAATCTACGCTATCGAGAAATGTCATCAGCTTGGTGCAAAAGTTGTTACATGTTCTGATTCTACAGGATGGGTATACGATCCAGAAGGAATCGACTTAGATGCTTTAAAAGAAATCAAAGAAGTAAAACGTGCTCGTTTAACAGAGTACAAGAACTACCGTCCAAACAGCGAATATCATGAAGGACGCGGAGTATGGTCTGTTAAATGTGATGTTGCTCTTCCATGTGCTACTCAGAATGAGCTCTTCCTTGAAGACGCAAAACAGTTAGTTGCTAACGGATGTATCGCAGTTTGTGAAGGTGCTAACATGCCTACTACATTAGATGCTACTAAGTACTTACAGGAAAACGGCGTGATGTTTGCTCCTGGTAAAGCTTCTAACGCTGGTGGTGTTGCTACATCTGCTCTTGAAATGTCCCAGAACAGCGAAAGATTAAGCTGGACATTCGAAGAAGTTGACAGCAAACTTAAAAACATCATGGTTAACATTTACCACAACATTGATGACGCTGCAAAACGTTACAACAAAGAAGGCGACTATGTAACAGGCGCTAACATCGCAGGTTTCGAAAAAGTATTAAACGCTATGCTTGCACAGGGCGTTTGCTAATTTTCTTCCTTGACTATTGTTACAGAAATAAATTTTCTCTTGAAATCATTTTTTAAATGATATATAATCAAAGAAACGCAACGGAGTGTTCCATTTAGGAATACTCCGTTTTTTGTTTTCCAAATTTCTCTATTTTCGGATTTGAAAAACATTTTCCTGTGTATTATACAGTGCAGAAGGAGAAATCTCCACTCTATTCCACCTTCTGTAGTCAATGGCTACCCGCTTCGTATAGTAGTCATTCTCCTGCTGGCTTTTCTTTTGCCAACTATAAAGCCATGCAGGAACAGGATGCGTTTCTTATATTATTTATTATTTCGATTTACTTATTAATTTACTTTTGGAGGTAATATTACTATGGATAAAATAGATAGAAAGATTCTTTCTCTTCTTCAGGAGAATGCCCGTTACCCTTTAAAATACCTTGCACAAAAGGTATTCTTATCTTCTCCTGCCGTTTCTACGAGAATAGAACGTATGGAAAAAGCCGGCATTATCACCGGCTATCACGCAACAATTGACCCTGTTGCATTGGGATATCATATTACAGCATTCATTAATCTTACTTTAGACCCAAAGCAGAAAAATGAATTTTATCCTTATGTCACGGACTGCCCTAATGTTTTGGAATGTAACTGTGTTACTGGTACATATTCTATTATGCTGAAGGTTGCTTTTCCCAGCACAATGGAGTTAGATACCTTTATCGGGCATCTTCAGCAGTTTGGGAATACACAAACACAGATTGTGTTTTCGACGGCGGTTCCTCCAAGAGGGGTGGGGATTGAAACAGATGAAACAGATACAGCGGAGGAAATCAAAAAAGCATAATTATCAGATGCACTCTAAGATATTAGCTAAAAAATGTATTATATGATGGATTTTGATTTCGTTGTAAAAAACACAAATTCACAAAATACATCATAATACATTTTTTTACTGTTTGATAATGATTGATTATCTTTTTTGTCATTGAATAGATTTTATATCATTATTTTTCACTTATGATAAGGATGATTATGGAGTATTCGATATCCCCGGTAGATTTGTTCGTAGAGAACCATTCCGGTCATATTAGAGGACATCGTGAAGTCTGAGAGGACCAGGGGTTCTATAGAACCAGTACCCAGTTCTGCAAATTTATCCGTTGCTTCCTCATTCCATTCTGGTACAAAGAACATAACTCCTTTCATACCTGAACCTTCCCATTTTTTTAGCTGGTCGCTGAGTTTTTCTGAGGTAAGTTCTGCTTTGCCGGGCTGTACGAGTAGTTTTTTCATGCCGGTATCTTTCGTAAGCAGAGAGTTCCACTCTTTTTCTTTTTTTACAAATTTACAGCTTATTTTGCAGTAACGGCTGAGGCGTTTTTCGTATTCTGCGATAGCTTTTTTGCAGAATTTCTGTGATTTTTTGCGTTCTTGTATATATATTTCGTATTTCATGATTTTCCTGTATTTCTATTTTTGTGTAGGTTCTATTATGCATTCATCTCAAATTACACACCTTTCACTTTTTTATCACAGTCAGAAAACGAAAACACCATATACTCCTATCTGTGACCTCGGAGCAAGTGTTGGATGTGAGTGTTTCCACAAACACTCAACACACCGCGACCAACATCACAGATAAGAGTATATGGTGTTTTCGTCCGGTAAAAGCATAAAAAAGCGAACCAGAAGGGACTCGAACCCCCGACACACGGTTCCGGAAACCGTTGCTCTATCCAACTGAGCTACTGGTCCACAGGAAGTTTTCTTAAAAACTTCCGTTGTTTATAATACTATATTTTACATTATATTGCAAGGGAAAGTTTCTTTGTATCTTCGATAATCTTCGGCATTTTCCCGCAGTTTTTCTACTGCTTCTTTGATGCATTGTACGGTGTAATCTATTTCTTCCTGCGTGTTTTGATAACCGATTGTAAGGCGCAAAGTGCCGCGTGCGAGCTTCTCAGGAATTCCCATTGCAGTGAGAACGTGAGATGGAGAAGTGTCTCCTGTACTACAGGCAGATGCGGCGGAGGCGCAGATATTTTTTTCGTCTAATAAAAGTAATAGTTCGTTGCCTTCGATGAATTGGAAACTGATGTTACAGTTACCTGGCAGTCTGTTTGTAAGACTTCCATTTAAGCGGCAGTATGGTATCCCTCTCTGTAATCTCCGTATTAAATAATCTCTTAATTGCTGTATTTCTTTCTCCCGGTACTCCCTTGTGGTAAATGCAATTTCTGCTGCTTTTCCCATTCCAGCGATTCCCGGAACATTTTCTGTGCCTGCCCGATGATTTCTTTCTTGTTTGCCACCGTGGATGTATTCAGGAAGAGGGATTTTTTTACGGATATAAAGGAATCCCACACCTTTAGGGCCATTAAATTTATGAGCACTGGCACTTAACAGGTCGATATTTTCTTTTTTTACATCTATCAGAAGCTGTCCATATGCCTGTACGGCATCTGTATGAAATAAAATATCGTTCTTTTCGGCGATTTTTCCAATTTGTGCAATCTTTTGTATCGTTCCCACTTCATTATTAGCGTACATAACCGAAATAAGTATGGTGTCCTTTCGTATTGCTTTTTCAAGAACATCGAGTCGGATACTTCCCCATTCGTCTACATCAAGATAAGTCACTTCAAATCCCTGTTTTTCCAGATAGGCACAGCTATTTAGTATGGCATGATGCTCGATTTTACTTGTGATGATATGCCGTCCTTTTTCTTTTAACATTTGTGCTGCTGCTTTTATCGCCCAGTTGTCAGACTCTGTTCCGCCTGATGTAAAATAAATTTCTTCTGCTGACGCATTCAAAGTTTTGGCAATCTGTTCACGGACATTTTCTATCATGCCGCGATTCTCTGAGGACATTTGATAGACTCCAGAAGGATTCCCATATTTTTCACAAAAATATGGTCGCATTGCCACTTCTACTTCCAGGCGTACCGGTGTCGTAGCTGCATTGTCGAGATAAACCTGCTTCATAGACTTTCCTCTTTTCCATGATTTATTGATAGCTATTTTTTATGAGCAACTTCTGAATAGTTGCCTTCATTTTCGCATACAATCAAATAACCCTTTGCCTGCGGTGTCACTATGTCATACAAAAAAATGATTTTTACTGGAACATTAATCTTAACTCTCTCTGGTTTTCTGGCAAGAATACTCGGATTCTATAACAGAATATTCCTCTCGAACTTAATTGGTGCAAAAGAATTAGGAATTTATCAGCTTATTTTTCCAATCTACATGCTCTGCTTTTCTTTGTGCTGCCATGGATTTGAGACTGGCATTTCTAATCTCACCTCGCGTTTTTTTGCAAAGGGACAAAAAAAGAACGCACACCATCTCGTCCGACTTGGCTGCCTTCTTTCTTTTTGCCTCTCTATTCTACTGATGTTTGCCCTTTTTGAAGGTGCTGATTATTTAAGCACATTCATTTTAAAAGAAGCCTCCGCCGCTCCTTCCCTGAAAATTGCAGCTCTTTCTCTGCCTTTTGTTTCCATAAAAGCCTGTCTTCATGGTTACTATATTGGCTTAAATCATTCCAGTGTTCCAGCAGTCAGCCAGATTGTAGAACAAATTACCCGTGTGGGTGGGATTTATCTTCTGTCAATCTCTGTTTTTATTATGGGCGCTGATGCAAGAATTGCTGCCTGGGGAATGGTTCTTGGTGAAGCAGTTTCCACGATATACACTATCCTTGCCTACTTTCGTAGACTGTTTTTCGAAAATAGTATCTTTTTCCAAAAAAATTTGCAGAAAAACAATTCAAATAAAAATAAGCAAAACAAGAAAATTTCAAATAAAAAAAATCAAAATAAAAGGATTTTAAATAAAAATAATTCTGATAAAATTTCAAAAAATTATAACAAAAAATATGCTGATAAAAGAACATTCTCCCGGCAGGCAGATTCTTTCACCCTTTCCACAAGGGAACTTTTAGAGCACTTTTTTTCTTTTAGTATTCCTATTTCCGTGAATCATTTCTGCCTCACGATTATCAGTAGTTTAGAAACCATGCTCATTCCTTTTATGCTTGAAATATTTTTTCACAGTCACTCGCAGGCGTTAGAAACCTATGGCACGTTAACCGGTATGGCATTGCCATTTCTTTTCTTTCCTGCTACCATTGTAAATTCCCTCTCTGTGATGCTCATGCCTGCAATTTCTTCGGCCTACGACCAAAAACAACACCGGCAGATGGAAAACACAATCTCTGCCAGCCTTCATTTTTGCCTTCTTATCGGCATTTTCAGCACCTTTGCCTTTCTTATTTACGGAACGGTACTTGGGGAGACTATTTTCCACAGTAAAGAAGCTGGACAGTATGTCTATTTATTTTCCGTTCTATGTCCATTTATGTATGCCGCACAGACAACTTCGAGTATTTTAAATGGATTTGGAAAGACGAAGCAGACTCTTTACCATAACCTTTTAGGGGTAGGCATCCGAATTTTCTTTATCCTGCTTCTTATTCCATCTAAAGGAATCCCCGGTTATCTCATCGGACTTCTTGCAGGCTATAGTCTTCAGCTTCTTTTGAACTTATTCTGCATTTATCAGATTGTACCTTTTTATTTTTCTGCAGAAAAGACTTTGCTTTTCCCCGTTCTAACAGCAATCGGCGGAGGCATTCTCTCCAAAAAATTCTGGGGAATTGCCTCCGCCGCACTGCCACTTTCTTCTTTTTATATTTTAGTAATAAGTGGCTTTCTTTATTTTCTTTTTTTTACTTTGTGTCAGATTTTTCGAGAAAGTGTTTAAAAAATACTTTCTGCAAGATGTTTGCTGCAATTTGTGGGAACGTGTTTACACAATTCGGGCAATCTGCTCGCATAAAATAAGACGCATCATCTGATGAGGAAAGGTCAATGCTGAAAAACTCAGCTTTTCATTTGCCCGTCGTACTACTTTATCTGCAAGGCCTAATGAACCGCCAATTACAAAAACAACATCTGAAGATACAGTAGAAAATACTCTCTCCATCCGTTTTTTCCACGCTGACGTACTGTAGTGCTTTCCGTCAATACAAAGTGCAATAACGTAATCATCGTCTTTTATCTTGCTTAAAATACGCTCGCCTTCCATCTCCCGAATCTGCCTTTCCACAGAAGCAGGACACTGATCAGGCGTCGGTTCATCGGGACACTCCATGATATCCATCGAATATTTTTTTCGGATTTCTTTTACATAAGCAGCAATACCATCTCTAAAGAAATCTTCTTTTACTCTGCCGACACAGACTATTTTAATTCCTGTCATACCTCTTAATCATCCCTGCGGTCGCCAAACAATAAAAGGAGACGCAGAAGCTGTAAAATAGAAGAAGCCGCTGCTGCAACATAAGTAAGTGCCGCTGCCGTAAGAACCTTTCTTGCTCCGGAAATCTCATCATCATAAAGAATATGCGAATTACCAAGAATCTTTAATGCTCTTGAAGAAGCATTAAACTCTACTGGTAATGTGACAAGCTGGAATATTACTGTAAGAGAAAATAACAGCACACCAAGCATAATCAATGTACGGCTTCCTCCAAGCACGATTCCGATTAAAATAAGCGGCCAGGAGATTGTCGCACCAAAGTTTACAACTGGCACAATCGCACCACGGATTTTAAGTGGTGCATAACTTTCTGCATCCTGAATCGCATGTCCGCATTCATGTGCCGCTACACCAATTGCGGCTACAGAACTGGAACGAAATGTTGCATCAGATAAATTCAGCACCCTGTTTGACGGGTCATAATTATCCGTTAAATCACCGGAAATATGTCGAATCTCCACATCATAAATTCCTGCTCCATGAAGGATTTTCTCTGCCGCTTCTGCCGCAGTAATTCCCGAATGACTCCTCACTCTGTTAAACTTTGCATAAGTGGACTTTACTCTTGCTGACGCAAGCAGGCAAATCACCATACCGATTATAACTAAAATATATGTCGGGTCCCAGTACATCCCGTAATATCCGCCATAATACATAGACTACACCTCCAATTTACTTATTTCTCAATACGGTATGCAGCAACCACTTCTGCTGTATACATATGATGATAATCCTTTTCCGGATACCATCTTCCATCTACTTCTGGATCAATGAATTCTTCTGGATTTAACTGTGTTTCCATAAGCTTCTTGCAGACAAATACCATGGTTCCTTCCTCAAAAGTAGGCTCTCCCTCTTCTGTCTCTACTACATGAAAATTTACCTTGCTGATCTTATCTTCATCTCTTCCAGATACCTTTCCAAGATAACCCATCTCCTGTTTGCGCTCACCATCAAAAAATGTCAGTGTAAAGGTATCTCCTGCATCCACAAATTCCTTTGTAAAACGCTGTGGACGAATACCAACTGTCACTACATTTTTTCCCCAGAAAACGCCCATCATTCCCCAGGAAGCTGTCATTGTATTTACTTTGCCTTCTTTCTTTGCAGAAATGAGCATCCAGTCCTGACCAATTCTCTGAAAAGGATTTACATTTGCTTTTGTTACATCAATTTTTTCGAACTTCATTATAATATCCTCCTAAAAATACATTCCAGTATAATATAGCATCTTTTTAACAAAAATAATAAAATATGCTTCTTTTCATTATCCTCTTAAGATTACCGTTCCACTAACTTATTTTAGTAATCCAGTTTCTTTGCTGCTTCTACAATCATTTCTTCTGTTACAACATATGGATAATGCTCTAAATCTTCATCTTTCACCATAAATGGCGCACATTTTGCTACTTCTTCTACTGTCACACCCACTTCAGAAAGCTTTGCTGGAAGGCCCACTGTCTTATTAAATGCGATAAGCTTCTGGCATTCTTCCTCTTTTCCATCAATCGTAAGTAATAGCAATACACCAAAACCGACAACAACGCCATGCAAATGGTCTTCATCGAATCCTGGCAAATTACAAAGGCCGTAGAAGAAAGCGTGTGCAACTCCACCGTTATAATCCATCGTATGTTCTCTTGCCACAAGCAAGGAAACCCAGCCTGCAGTAATGATAATATCAAGAGCAACCTGCTCTAACGCATAAGATGCCACTCCCTGTTCATTATCTTTTAACGCCTGTGCCCCATGCTCAACCATCGCTTCCATACACATACGGCTAAGCTGGACACCCATCGCTTTAAAATGTTCTAACTTCTCGCCTCTTGCAGAAATACTGACTTCATAATACTTGGCATAAGTATCTCCAATTCCTGCCCAAAGATACTCTTTTGGTGCATTGGCAATAATTTCTGTATTGATAAATACATGCTTTGCCGGCTCTAAGAAATGCACAAACTTGCAAAATGTCCCGTCTTCATTATATACAATAGAAACAGCGGAAGTCGGTGCACAGTTCGATGCTATCGTAGGAAATGAAAAATATGGCTTTTCAAAATCAATACTTACAAGCTTACAAGTATCAATTGCCTTTCCTCCACCAACAGCAAATATCATATCTGCCTGCCGTACTGCCTCTAACTGTTCTAACTTTTTCGCATTGTTAAAGGTACATTCGCCTCCGAACCATACAAAATCAAGAATCTCTATCCCTGTATCTTTCACCGCGGCAAGCAGTTTATCCTTTGCGGCTGCCATCGCTTTTTTACCGCCAACAACAACTGCCTTTTTCCCATAAATATGGCACTGTTTTTCAATCTGTCTATATGCTTCCGGTCCTACCGTATACGGTGGAACCTGCACTGAATAATTCTCCATAACGTGCTCCTTTCTGTCCGTTTTATTATAGTAAAGTAATACTTAGCCGTCAATATGCGATTGGCATTCTTGTTCTTTCTCACCTTGTATGATACACTCATAGAGACTATTAATCTATTCATACACAGTTATGTACATCTAAAAACTTTTATACCTGATTTTGTGTGATAAATTGCCACCAAGTCAGATAGATAGGGATTTTAAGAATACATAAAATAAAAAGGAGTGTTTCTACCTATGCTAAACAAACAATATACATCCATGTTACAGGAAAAAGACGTTATTTTTGAAATATTCCAATATGCCACCGAACGAGCAAAAGTTGTCGGAGCAGAGAACATTTATGATTTCAGTCTTGGAAACCCTTCCGTACCTGCACCTTCTATTGTAAATGAAACTATTGTCCAAAAAGTGAACACCTTAGACCCTTTAGCACTTCACGGATACAGCCCTAGCTTTGGAATCATGGAAACCCGCGAGAAAATCGCCGTTTTCTTAAATAAAAAATACGGTTCTTCTTACAAAGCTTCTAATATTTTTATGGCAATCGGTGCTGCCGGAGCGTTAGCTCATGCTTTTCGTGCAGTAACAAACCCTGGAGATGAAATCATCACATTTGCTCCTTGTTTTTCTGAATATAAACCATATACTGCTGGAGCAGGCTTAAAACTCACCATTATCCCGGCGGATATCGACACCTTCCAGATTAACTTCGCAGCATTTGAAGCACAATTAAATGAAAATACTACTGCTGTCTTAATCAATTCCCCAAACAACCCATCAGGAATTGTTTATTCCACAGAAACCATCAAAAAATTAGCAGACATTTTAACAGAAAAATCAAAAGAATTTGGTCATCCAATCTATCTTATCTCCGATGAGCCATACCGAGACATTATTTTTGAGGGAGTGGATGCCCCTTATGTGGCAAACTACTACAAAAATACCCTCACCTGCTATTCCTTTAGTAAATCTATCTCCCTTCCGGGGGAACGTATCGGCTATCTCGCCGTGCATCCAGATTGCATAGAAGCTAACAAGATCATCGAAATCTGTCCACAGATTTCCCGTACCATCGGACAAAACGGTGCCGCTTCCCTCATGCAGAGAACCGTAGCGGATGTCTGCAATTATACTTCGGATTTAAGCGTTTATGAAACAAATAAAAAAATACTCTTTGAAGCGCTCAAAGAGTATGGCTATCATTGTGTAGAGCCAGGCGGAACTTTCTATATGTTCCCACGTTCTTTAGAACCGGATTCACAGGCATTTTGTAAGAAAGCAATGGAAAAAGATTTAATGCTCGTTCCGGGGGACATTTTCGGCTGCCCGGGACACTTCCGTATCGCGTACTGTGTACCAACGGAGAGGGTGGAGAAGGCACTTCCGATATTTCAGGAACTAGCGGAGGAATATTTATAATCTACTATAAAACAGACGACCCCATTGCTGAAAAGTCCCCAGTCTCAGCCAATAACCAAAGTCAGATCAAAACCACAATAGCCAAAGACAGCCCTCTTTTGATAAATAAAGCATATTTGTGGCCTCGGAGCAAAGGTTGGATGCGAGCGCTGTAAGCGAGCATTCAACCTGCCGCGACTAAAGTCACAAATATGCTTTATTTATCAAAAGAGGGCGTCTCCTTCGCCTACTGTACACTTTTTCAGACCTGCTATTCTGCATCTGCTTTTTCCAGAAACTCCACAAACTCTTCTTCTGGTAATGGTTTGGAATAGTAATATCCCTGAATGTAATCACAGCCGCTCTGTCTTAAGAAGCTTACCTGTTCTTCCGTTTCTACTCCTTCTGCAACTGTCTTTATACCTATCTCATGTGCCATTCCGATAATACTATGGACGATACTTTTTGTCTTTGGATTCTCGCCAATTTTACGGATAAAGCTCATATCAATCTTTAAGATATCAAAGTCATAGTCCTGCAGCATTCCAAAGGATGAAAAGCCACTTCCAAAGTCATCTAGGAGAATCTTTGCATTCTTAATTCTAAGGCTTTCAAGAATACCGCTTCTATTTTCTCTGATAGCAGCGTAGGATGTTTCCGTAATTTCAAAACGTGCCATATGTTCTCTGCCATTTTCCCTGAAGCGATCCATTTCTTTTAGAATCTTTTCCATCATAATTTCATCGTAGAAATCCATCCAGGATAAGTTTACGGAGATTGGAACAACAAATTTATTATTCTCACATCGATCATTGATAAACTGCCATACCTTTTTAAGAACATAGAAATCAAGTTCTGAAATATGGCCATTCTCCTCTAATGCAGGTATAAACAAAGCTGGAGAAATAAATCCTTTATCCGGATGAATCCAACGGATTAATGCTTCTGCCGATGCAATCTTTCCTGTCTTTGTATCAATTACCGGCTGGTAATATACTTTAAACTGTTCCTTCGCAATGCCTTCCTGTAATTCTCCGGCGAGCTTAGCCTTATCTATATATGCAACCTGCATGGAATGATCATATACCATGTATGGCTGCACATACTCATCGGTAATATAGCGCTTCGCAAGTTTTGCTCTGTCAATCATTCCCGAAATCTTCATCGGCTTCTCTTCCACATAAAAAATACCACAGCGAATAATCAAATTCATACACTTGCCGTCTTTTACGAACTTATTATCACAAACTGAGGTAAGTTCTTCAAAATCAAGATTCTTATTCTCTACCAGACATACAAAATGATCTGACTCTACTCTTGCAGTAATAACTGGCGATAACTTTGAATGTGTCAGCGTTCTAAATATATTCTGAAGAACCACATCGCCACTCTCCACGCCAAACAATTCATTTACCGCCTTAAAATTCTTCACATTAAAAAATAGAACGGCATATTTAGTTCTATCTGGAACCTCATTCAAAAGACGTTCTGTAATTCGAATAAATCCCCGACGATTATATCCGCCTGTCAGAACGTCTTTTTCTGAAAATTCTGTAATATCTTCTCTCGCTCCAACAATTATATCAACTCTCTCATCAATATAAATATAAGAGTATCTTTTTAATCTTACTTCCCCTGTTTTATCTGTTTCATGAATTGTAAAAAAATATTGCTTGTCTTTACGAAGCCCCTCTTTTATTGTGGAAAGTTCCACACATTTTTTAAACCTCTCACGTTCACTTTCTACAACGGCTCTGTGTGAACTATAAGAACGGTAGCCTTCATATGCCTCTTCTTTCTTCAGATAATCAGATATAACAGAAGACAAGACATCTGTCTTTATCATCTTCTCTCTCTTCGCATCAATAATTATAATATTCTCATAATCCTTCTGATAAATCTTCTGCGGCACATTCTCAATAAGATACGCTACTGTAACATCTGTAAAATGTAACACGCCTTCAATCTCTCTTGAAAAAGAATTGCATGCCATATCTACATTAATACGAAGAACACATGGCTGTTGTTCTTCCGAATAAAAAAATGCTGCTTCCATAGATAAAGCCGCCGTACCCTCTGTAAACCGCTTCAACATATTTTGCTGAGAGAACACCTGGCAAAAATGTTCCCTTGATTCAGGCATTGGAATCATTTCACTGACTCTTTGTATATATGTATCGATACTTTCCTCACTCTGACATTCTAATTCATCTCTCCTGCCAGCAAAGGAAAGACAAATACCCTGAGAAATATTAGCTGACACAATTCCCACAGAATCCAATGTGTGACACATTGCTATCTGTAAAAGTTTCAAGTAGTCATCATTAATATCACGAATATACATTACAACCTGCTGATTATCTTCTCGATATTCGGTGCTTCGCACAATTTCCATGGAAACCCATCGATACTGCCCCTCAAGAACTCTCCGATACTGCAGGCTGGCATATTGACTTCCATCTAAAAAGATTTTTTTCAAATGTTCTAATGAACAAAACTCTGTATATTCTTTGTAGTCTTCTTCATGAATATACCCCTTTTCTGCAACATCTTTCAGACATGCGGATATACTTTCCTTTTGATACAGTTCTCTTAAAGGATCACTATTCCCCTGCTCTATAATCTCATAAGAATCTGCCTCTAAATCAATCTTTAATATACGATAGAAAATCGTAGACAGCATAGTAACTGCATCTTTTAAATTACTTGAAATATTATCATAAAGAGTAATCATATTTCTAACTCTTCTAAGTACGATAGCTACATTAAACGGACGTACAAAATAATCACTCGCTCCAAGCTCGTATGCTTTCTTTACACTTTCCCCGCTGATTTCTGCTGAAATAACAATTACTGGAAGTTTATCAAGCCACTTTCTTCGCTTCATAATGGAAAGTACTTCATAGCCATCCATAACCGGCATATTTATGTCGAGTAAAACAAGTTTAAACTGTTCTCTGTTCTCCTCTAAAATATCTATTGCTTTCTTACCATTTTCAACTTGATAAATCTCATATTCATCCAAAAATTTGAGTACCGTTAACCTTGATATCGTTCTTTTCAACTTGATAAATCTCATATTCATCCCCCAGCATACCTGCGAGAAGTTCACGGTTCAGCTCAGAATCATCTACAATCAATATTTTCAGTTTATCTGTGCTCTCTCTGACATCTATCATTTTCTCTCACCCCGCTTCTCACGCCATGCTATAACTGGACATAGCAACACACGTTAAGTATATCATTAATATGACAAAAAGCAACGAAATTTATAAAAAAGAGGGGAGAACTTCTATTTTTACCCCCCCCTTAAAAAATTACATTTTTCAGTGTTCTTTCTTATATTTTAACTATTTATCAATTATTACTGTATCATTTTATAATTCAAGAACTATCCTTATTTTCTTTTGATACATATTACACAACTTTACCATCTGTGAGCAATTACAAATTAATCCTCAAAATATCTTTCTAAGAACTGTCTTGTTCTTTCTTCCTTCGGATGTTCAAATACCTGCTCTGGAGTACCGTACTCTGCAATCGTACCCTGATCTAAGAAAAGAACTTTATCAGATACATCACGGGCAAACTTCATCTCGTGCGTAACGATAACCATTGTTGTATGGCGATCGGCAAGTCCGCGGATAACTTTTAATACCTCTCCGGTAAGTTCCGGGTCAAGTGCAGAAGTTGGCTCATCAAAACATAAAATGTCAGGCTGAAGCATTAATGCTCTTGCAATTGCAACTCTCTGCTGCTGCCCGCCAGAAAGCTGATGTGGATAGTAATTCATTTTTTCTTTTAAGCCAACACTCTCAAGGAGTGCTTCTCCCTCTGCTGTGATTTCATCCATGATTTTCTTCTTATTCTCTTTAAAATCCGGGCGTTCCTTTGCCATTAATTCTCTGGCTAATGTACAGTTGCGTAACGCTGTATATTGTGGGAAAAGATTAAAGGACTGAAATACCATTCCAAAATGTAAACGGTTCTTTCTTATCTGTGCATCTCCCAGAGATTTGTTATCATCGGCATCAAAAATCACTTTATTATTTACAATAATCTGTCCATGTGTGGGGCGCTCTAAAAAGTTCAGGCAGCGCAAAAGTGTCGTCTTTCCACTTCCTGATGCTCCGATCATTGCGAGGGCTTCTCCCTTTTCCAGAGAAAAATCAATGCCCTTTAACACTTCAAGACTTCCAAAATTCTTTTTTAAATTCTTTACTTCAAGAATAGACATCAAAACTCCTCCTTATACTCTAAAGTAATCCATTTTCTTTTCGATCCATCCAAATAAAATTGTAAGGATACCATTGAAAACAAGGAAAAATACTGCGGTAGAAAACAGTGGCCAGATAAGCCCCTGCTTTGTAAAACGCTCCGCACACATAATAATCTCTGCAAGACCAATGATTCGTGCAAGTGAAGTATCCTTTGTAAGAGTAATAACCTCGTTACTCAGCGGTGGAATAATTCTTTTAATAACCTGTAACAGAATAATCTTAAAGAAAATCTGTGTCTTTGTCATACCAAGAACCTGACCTGCCTCGTACTGTCCTTTAGACACACTCTCAATTCCTCCACGATAAATCTCTGAAAAATATGCTGCATAGTTAATAACAAATGCAATAACTGCTGCTGTAAAACGAGAATTCATCGGCATGGAAAATAAAAGTCCTGGTGCATACAACACAACAAAAAGCTGGAGCATCAGTGGTGTTCCTCTGATAATCCAGACGAAAGTTCTGCTCAGCCATTTTAATGGCTTAAACTTTGACATAGAACAAAATGTTATCACTAATCCAAGCGGCAATGCCAGAAGTAATGTGATAAAAAACAGCTCGATGTTAATAATGAATCCTGAACTTAAGGATTCCATTGGGCTGGTAGCCATCATAATTTTTTCCTTCTTTCTTTATAAAAATATTTGATATATCTTCGCCCGAAACCACAACAAGAATCCGGTCTTTCCGTCTCTTTCTTTTTTATTAAAAGACACCGAAATCCCGGATTCCTTTCTATGTATTCTCACGAAGCCTATATAGTTTCTCTATCATACCATAGAAATAACTATTTAATCAACATCTCCTGTAAACCATATTTCTTTGCAATCGTATCTACTGTTCCATCTTCGTAAAGTTCTTTGATTGCTTCATTTACTTTTTCTGTTACATCGCTTCCCTTACGGAATGCAATACCATATTCCTGCTGACCAAAGTTGTTATCCATATTGATTACTAAATCAGAATAATCTGTTCCTTCACCAACCATTCCAAGTGCACAAACACTATCAACCAAAGCAACATCTGCTGTACCGGATTTTACTTCCATAAGAGCCTTTGCCATAGAATCAGAAGCAACATAGTTCGCATCTTTGAAATAATCCTGTGCAGAAACCTTTACAGTATCATCATCTGCGATAGAACCATCAATCTTTCCCTCACCTGTAGAACCCTGTTCTGCTGTAACAGTGAGACCTTTTACACTCTTCATGATTTCTTTTTCTCTGGATTTTTTCATTACCATAGCCTGTGTATTATAAAGATATGGGTCAGAAATACTCATATTCTGCTTTCTCTCTTCTGTGATACACATACCATTCCAGATACAGTCAATATTCTTAGAACTTAACTCTACTTCTTTAGAGTCCCAGTTAATCTCAGTAAACTCTACATCAATGCCAAGCTTCTTTGTAACTGCCTCGGCCATCTCTGTATCAAAACCAACAAGTTTGTTTTTCTCATTGTAATAGTTCATTGGTGCAAATAATGTGATACCAACAGTGAGTTTTCCCTTATCCTGAATGTAAGCCCAGTCAGAATCGGAACCTGCACTTGTTGAACCTGCTTCATTACCTTTTGATGAACCACAACCGACTAATCCTGTCACGCTCATTACAAGAACTAAGAGCATTGCAATTATCTTTTTCATAGTATTCTCCTTTTTCTTTCCCTTATAATCTCTGCATAGTTTTATCAATGCACTACACTAAAGTATTATAGCCAGAAATTTTTATTTTGTCAAGGGAAATTGACACGTCCAGAGAGAATCTATCCCATGAGCTTTCATCTCCCAGAACTTCTACATCTCCTGTCCTCTTTTCCAAATCTCTCCAGCTGATTTTCTAAACTGCAACTGCCAACGAGCAGAACTCAGGGAGATAAATAAAGCATATTCGTGGCCTCGGAGCGAGGTTTGGATGCAAGCGCGTAAAGCGAGCATTCAAACCGCCGCGGCTAAAGTCTCAAATATGCTTTATTTATCTCCCTGAGTTCGTCTCCCATGCCTGCAGCAAATCAGAGCTTAATATCTTGGTGTTAATTCTACATACATATCTTTATACTGTTTTGCACTCTGTTCCCAGGAAACGTCTTTGTTCATATCACGAACTACCATGTCATCCCAGTACACTCTGTTTTCAAAATAGAGTGTTTTTGCTCTATTGATTGCATCGTAAAGGAGTCCACTTTCATATCTGTCAAATGTAAAACCATTGCCTGTGTTTTCAAATGCATTATAAGGCTGAACAGTATCTTTCAAGCCTCCTGTTTCTCTGACAATTGGAACGGCACCGTATCTCATGGATATGAGCTGTGTAAGTCCGCATGGTTCAAATCTTGATGGAACTAAAAGCGCATCACACCCTGCATAAATATTATGAGCCACATTTTCATTGTAGGCAATATAGGCACAGAAGCTGCCTTTATATTTATCTTCATAATAACGGAAGGTGTCCTCATACTGGGCATCACCTGTACCAAGAACAACTACCTGCGTATTTCCATCCATGATACCTGGAATTACGTCATTTACAAGGTCAAGTCCTTTTTGATTTGTAAGACGGGAAATAAGACCAATTACCATTTTATTGTCGTCCACATCTAATCCTAAAGATTCCTGAAGAGCTTTTTTATTTGCCTTTTTATTCTTTATCGCTGATTCTGCATCATACTTAGAGGCTAACAGCTTATCTGTTGCCGGATTCCAGATATCTGTATCAATACCATTTACAATTCCTAAAACCTTATTATTGTGATATCTTAAATGTTCTTCAAGTCCCTCACCATATTCTTCTGTCTGAATCTCCCAGGCGTAAGTGTTACTTACCGTTGTCACTTTATTAGAATAAGTAATACCACCCTTTAGCATATTCGCATCCAGCCAGTTCTGAATCATACAGTCTTTATTAAATACATAATCAGGAAGCCCTGACCAATACTGAATCGTTTTTCTGTCATAAACACCCTGGAATCTTAAATTATGTATTGTGAGTACTGCAATTGCACGTCCCACATTTGTATCACTAAAACAGGTTCTTAAGTAAAGCGGCACTAACGCTGCCTGCCAGTCATGACAATGTACTATGTCTGGAGTCCAATCTAAATAATTAAGTGCAGCAAGAGCAGCCTTACCAAAATAACAGAACTTTGGAATATCATCTATAAGGTTCGTATATGGGTCTCCCCAGGAGAAAAACTCATCATTATCTATAAAATCATAGACAACACCATCTTCCTGATATTCCATAATTCCCACATAATACTGTTTTCCATCAGCACAAAGATCCATATAGAAAGAGCCCCTGTATTCCATCTTTTCCTGATACTTCTGAGGAATACATTTATATCTTGGCAAAATTACCTTAACATCCAGATTTAACTTTGCCAAAGCCTTAGGAAGAGCAGACATTACATCACCCAGTCCACCAGTCTTAACAAATGGATAACACTCTGAACCAATAAACGCAACACTTCTTCTCGGACCCAAATCTGGCTGCTCCATCGGGATATCCTGCTTAACAGTGGTCTGTGGTTCAGCTACTTCTTTCTTAGACGGAGCCTCTGCCTTAACTGCCACTTTTTTAGCTGGCACCTTTGTCTCGATTTCTACTTTCTTAACTGGCTCCTTTACTTCAACTTCTGCTTTCTTTGCTGCCGGCTTTGCCTTAACTGTCTTCTCCTTTACCTCAGTCTTCGGCTCTGCTGCTTCCTCTTTCTTAACCACAGGCTTTGCTTTAACTGCCGCTTTTTTCTCTGAAGTTTTTGCCTTAGCTGTCTTCTTCTTTGCTGCTGGCTTTGGCTTAACCGCTTCTTCCTTCTTTGCCTCAGGCTTTGCTTCAACCGTTTCTTTCTTCTCTGGAGTTTTTGCCTTAGCTGTCTTCTTTACCGCAGCCTTTGGCTTAACTGCTTCTTCCTTCTTTGCCTCAGGCTTTGCTTCAACCGTTTCTTTCTTCTCTGGAGTTTTTGCCTTAGCTGTCTTCTTTACCGCAGCCTTTGGCTTAACTGCTTCTTCCTTCGCTACAGTCTTCGGCTCAACTGTTGCCTCCTTAACTGAAGCCTTTACTTCAGCTTCTGCATTTTTAACAGAAGTCTTTTTTGCTGTTGAACTACTTTTAGCTGTTGTTTTCCTTGTACTGATTTTTTTAGCCATCTCTCTCTCTCCAATCCACAAAATAGTATTATATATTATAATTTTAACAAATAATACAACTACAGTCAATTGAGGAAATCCTGATTTGCCGCAGGCAAGAAGACGCCCCCAAAGAGAGACAATACCCTATATTGGTGACTTTAGTCGCTGCAGGTTGAATGTTCGCTTAACCGCTCGCATCCAACCTTTGCTCCGAGGCCACAAATATAGGGTATTGTCTCTCTTTGGGAGCTGTCTTTGGCTGCCTAAGCAAAATCCGAATTTATTTTGGAGGGATTTAGGGAAGAAGGCCAAAGACATAGAAATATCCAGAAAATTAAATTCTATAGGATTGACATATAAGCTATTGTCATAGTAGCACAATGATTTGTGGTTAGGTTATTACTTTTTTGTGAACTGGAAATTTGGACTGATTTATGGCTTTAGAGCGTATCTGAAAATAAAGTGTTTCCATTAAAAATGCGAACGAAAACTATATTACTCTATAAAAGAATAAATAAAATTCCAAATTCATTTTAAAAACATTTTTCACAAATGGTTCCAGTGTCAATCCTTCAGAATATCAACTCCCCATAAGATCACAACCGTCTGAAGCCTCCCTCAAATCTCTCCAACATTAAAATTCTGATTTTATTTTTCCAGCCAAAGTACAGCCCTCTGGAAATGAAATAATCCTTATTTGTGGCCTCGGAGCAAGGTTTGGATACGAGCGTGTGTAAGCGAGTATTCAAACCGCAGCGACTAAAGTCACAAATAAGGATTATTTCATTCCCTGAGGGCGTCTATTTTGCCTGCGGCAAATCAGAATTGTTATGAAGCAGCTTATGTTCTTTTCCCTTCAAAAGCCCTTCGTAAAGTTCCCCCACAATCGGATTATCATTCGAGCGTTTAATCTGTGAAGCATCATCAATTCGATAAAGCCCCTCATATCTGGCAGCTTTCGTCCTTGCACCAATTGGTACCGGCTGTCCGCCGCCTGCCATACATCCTCTGCGGCATGCCATGACTTCTACAAAATCATATTGTACCTCGCCGCTTTTTATTTTCTGAATCAGTTCATCAGCATTTTTCAGACCGCTGACTACGGCGATTTTAATCTGTCTGTCTCCATATGGAATAACCGCTTCTTTTATACCATCAGTTCCCCGGATTCCAGTAAATTTGATTTCGTTTAATGCTTCCATGCCACTGTCTTCCACAAGTCGGCGAAGGACGGCTTCTGTCACACCGCCAGATACGCCAAAGATAACTCCTGCACCGGAAGACAAGCCAAACGGCATATCCATTGCCTCCCACGGCATCTGTGCCAAGTCGATTCCCGCTTCTTTAATCATGCGGATAACTTCCGTTGTTGTCAGTACGAAATCCACATCCTGCTCGCCTTCTGTTTTGTGTTCCGGACGAAGAATTTCTGCCTTTTTGGCGGTACATGGCATGATAGATACCACAACGGTTTTCCTTGTGTCTTTTTTATTGTTTCGTGCTTCTTCTTTTAAGACTGCTCCAAACATTTGTTGCGGAGAACGGCAGGTTGAGATATTTGCACGAAGTTCCGGATATTTTTGTTCGCAGAATTTTACCCATGCTGGACAACAGGAAGTAAATAATGGAAGTTTTTCCCCAGATTCCACTCTCTCTAAAAATTCTTTGGATTCTTCCATAATAGTGAGGTCTGCTCCAAAATCAGTATCATAGATTTCATCAAATCCCATTCGTCGAAGAGCTGCTACCAGTTTTCCAAGAGAGTTTTCCCCTTTTGGAATACCAAATTTATCACCAACCGCCACTCGTACTGCCGGAGCAATCTGCACAATAACTCTTGTATTTTTATCAGCAAGTGCTTCCCAGACTGGATGAATGTTATGTTTGATAGTTATTGCACCTGTCGGGCATACGACACGGCATTGTCCACAGCCAACACAGGCAGTCTCGGCCATTTTCCTGTCAAAGGCCGGCATAACCTGCATTTTTGAACCACGATAAGCAAAGTCTAAAATACCAAGTCCCTGAATTTCTTCACAGGTTCTTACACAATCTCCGCAGAGAATACATTTATTTTTATCAATAACGATACAGTCAGAACTTTCATCAATCGGAATCTGCGGTTTATTATTTTCAAAGCGAATGTAGCTGACACCAAGCTGCTTGGCGAGATTCTGTAACGTGCAGTCTCCATTTTTTTTACACGTTGTACATTCCCTGCAATGAGCCGAAAGCATTAATTCTAAAATCATTTTCCGGTGATGCTGTAACTTTGGCGTATTGGTATAAATAACCATTCCGTCTCTTGGCACTTCAGAACAGGAGGCAAATATCTTTCCTCTGTCATCTTCTACTACACACATACGACAGGCTCCATAGGTGGAAAGTTCCGAATGATAACAGAATGTTGGCAGATTAATTCCCGCCTTTCTGATAACGGAAAGCACATTTTTTTCATCATCAAAGGCAACTTTTCGATTATTAATGGTCATATATTTCATCGCTTTCCCCTCCTATGCTTCTATATGAATAGCGTGGAATGCACAGGCACTCTCACAGGCTCCACATTTAATACAAATGCTGTCATCAATAACATATGGCTTCTTAATCTGTCCACTGATAGCACCAACTGGGCAGTTTCTCGCACATTTTGAACAGCCTTTACAGCGTTCTGGACTAATAACAAATCGACGCAGTGCCGTACAGTTCTTCGCTGCACACTTCTTATCTACAACATGTTCCTCATATTCTTTGCGGAACAGTCGGAGAGTACTCATAACCGGAAGTGCAGCACTCTTTCCAAGGCCACAAAGTGCGGTATCGGTAATTGTAGATGCCAGTTCATCAAGAAGGTCTAAATCCTCCCGAGTTCCCTTTCCTGCGACAATCCGCTCTAAAATCTCAAGCATACGTTTCGTTCCCTCACGACAAGGAACACACTTGCCACAACTTTCATTCTGGGTAAAGTTCATAAAGAAACGGGCAACTTCTACCATACAGGTCTTATCATCCATGACAACAAGACCGCCTGAGCCAATCATTGCTCCCATCTTCTTTAAAGAATCAAAATCAAGGCTGACATCCAAATGCGGTGTGATAAGACAGCCACCAGACGGTCCTCCAATCTGTACTGCCTTAAACTTCGCATCTCCTTTGATTCCGCCGCCAATATCATAAATAACTTCCCGCAAAGAAGTTCCCATCGGCACCTCGATAAGTCCTGTATTTTTCACACTTCCTGTAAGAGCAAACGCTTTCGTTCCCGGACTATTTTCCGGTCCGATACTCCGATACCATTTTGCTCCTTTTTCTATAATCATCGGAACATTAGCAAAAGTCTCTACGTTATTCAATACCGTTGGTTTTGCAAACAATCCCTGCTCTACTGTTCTTGGCGGTTTTACTCTCGGCATTCCTCGTTTTCCTTCAATAGATGCTGTAAGTGCACTTCCCTCACCACATACAAAGGCTCCCGCCCCCCTGTTAATATGTAAATGGAAAGAAAAATCTGTTCCGAGAATATGTTCTCCAAGAAGTCCTCTATCTTCTGCCTGAGAAATGGCAAGACGAAGACGGCTGATAGCTAACGGATATTCTGCACGAACATAAATATACCCTTCCTGTGCACCTACTGCATAAGCAGCAATAAGCATACCTTCTATCATCTTATGCGGGTCACCTTCCATGATACTTCTGTCCATAAATGCACCTGGGTCACCTTCATCACCATTACAAACAATATAACGAATTTTCTCTTGCTGCCTTGCTACCTGTTTCCATTTATAACCAGTCTGAAAACCTCCGCCACCACGTCCACGAAGATTTGACTCTAAAATAGTCTCAATCACATCATTTGGAGTCTGTTCAAACAAAACTTTTGCAAAGGATTGATAGCCTCCAACCGCAATATATTCTTCGATATGTTCTGCATCAATATGTCCACAGTTTTTAAGTACTAAACGAGTCTGTTTCTCATAAAATGGAATTTCTTCCTGCTTCGGATATTCAATACCATCCTGCTTATACAAAAGATGATGAATAATATTTCCATGCTTTATTGTTCTCTCAAAAATCTCTTCACAGTCTTCTGGCTTTACCTTTGTATAGAGAATTCCAAGCGGCTCAATTCTCATCAGCGGTCCCATCTCACAAAAGCCATGACAGCCACTGCGTTTTACAGCAACAGGAATTTCAATTCCAGATACAGATTCCCCCTTATCTACATCTGCATCTATATCTTTATTTATATCTACATTACTATTTTCCTTTGTATCTTTCTCACTGTGTGCAATCTCTGCTCCAAATTCTACATCAACATCTTTACAATCTTTCGTGAGTTCACACATTTTCTCATAAATTTCTCCAGAACCACCAGCAAGACATCCTGTTCCGGCACAGATTAAAATCCGGCACTTTGTAGAAGAAACTTTTGCAGCTGCCATATCCCGAATCTGATCTAACTCTTCTCTGTTCTGAATCCTCATCCCCTATTCCTCCTCTCGAAGTTTTTGAAGTAACTGTGCAGCGTCATCTGGTGTCATTGAAGGATATACCTTGTCATTCACTGTCAGTACTGGTGCAAGACCGCAGGCACCAAGACAAGATACCGTCTCCACTGTAAACAACATATCCTCTGTTGTTACCTTATCTTTTGAAAGACCCAGCTCACTATAAATTCGCTCCAAAATCGTTGTGGATTTACGAACATGACAGGCTGTTCCATCACAGACTTTAATTACATATTTGCCCTTTGGTTCAAAAGAAAAATTCTCATAAAATGTAGCTACACTAAACGCCTTTGCCTCTGTAATCCCTATCTGATCTGCAACATAAGATAACAGTTCTGGCGGCAAATAACGATATTCACTCTGAATATCCTGTATAATCGGAATTAGAGATGCCTCCATAGCCCCATGAGACTTGATAATCGTATCTGCTTTGTCATAGTAACCCTTCTCTAACATAAGCCTCCCCTTTCATAAAAAACTTCTTTCGTTTGTCATAGCCGAAACTTCACTACCTTTCGGTTATGGATAATTGAAGCAGCTCACATTTAGACATTGTGAACAATTTTTCAATCAAATCCCCTTTATTATCCTCTTTTTTGATAAATAAATTATCATTATATTCCTATTATATTAAAATTTTAGAAAATTTACAACATATTTTTGATATATTTTTAACATTTTTTAAGCAAAACTTTTATATTATCCAAAAAATTTAAATTCTGATTTGCCGCAGGCAAAGGAAACGCCCTCTGGAAATGAAATAATCCTTATTTGTG
>NZ_ACEP01000045.1 GCF_000173975.1 Anaerobutyricum hallii DSM 3353 | reverse complement strand
TGCCAAATAGTTTATAAAGTAATTCCTCATTATGATATTCCTTTTCTTTTCCAACAGAGCATCTGGCAACGTCTCCCATCGTGTAAATCTGATATACAGCAAGCTTTTTGGCATAACCTTTCCCTACCCTCCAGAAATCCGTAATCGGCTGATGTTCCCATAATTTCTTTCGATATGTTAACTCATCCAGATAAGCAATCCTCACCCCATACTCGTCTGCCGGCACATGCTTTGCCATAATATCCATTGCAATCTTTGCAAGATATAGATTCGTACCAATCCCTGCAGTAGCTGTGATCCCTGTTTCTTTTAATACATCCTGTATCACTTTGGAAATTAATTCTTTTGCCCCCATCTGATAATTTGTCAAGTATCCTGTCAAGTCAATAAAAACCTCATCAATCGAATATACATGAATATCCTCTGGAGCAAAATACCGAAGGTATACCTGATATATTTGTGTGCTATATTTCATATACAATGACATCCTCGGAGATGCTGTAATATATGCCAGTGCAACCGAAGGATCACTTAATTTATCTGAATGAAAAGATTGTCCTATAAATTTATGCCCCGGAGCAGCTTCCAGTCTTTTTTTATTAATCCTCTTCACTTTCTGTATTACTTCAAATAAGCGAGGACGTCCTGGAATACCATATTTTTTTAAAGAAGGAGAAACGGCAAGACATATGGTCTTTTCAGTACGGCTCTTATCGGCAACAACAAGATTCGTTATGAGAGGATCTAAGCCTCTTTCCACACATTCCACTGATGCATAAAATGATTTTAAGTCGATTGCAGCATATATCTTATCCAAATCTATCCCCCTCCTTAAAATAACAAT
>NZ_ACEP01000046.1 GCF_000173975.1 Anaerobutyricum hallii DSM 3353 | reverse complement strand
CTATCAGTTCTCTTCCCGGGCTGTCTTTGGCTGGATTTTGTTTGAATTAAGATAGTGGTTGCGAGGATTTGGGTGAGCGGGCAGAAGTTTTCTGCTTGCTCTGAAAATATTGTAGATAGATATTTTTTATCCCAGTTTGATTCGTTTATCTTTTATTGTAAGCTGCTAACAGATTATTCCTAAACTATTATTACTGATTGGATACTACACTGGATTTCAAGTAAATTTGGTGCAATTATTATATTATTTTCCGCAATATTTATAAAATCAAATTTTAAATGCCGATTTTTTCATTTTACTATTACATATAGGCAGGTCAAATCATATTCCATATTCCCAGTCATTCTCGAGTAAGCAGAAGACATCAGCTTCTGTCCCCAAATCTCCTCCCCCTGTTTAATTCATCTTCTCCAGCCACATCACAGAAGCCATTGCTCCCAATAAGGCATATTTGTGGTCTCGGAGCAAGTGTTGGATGCGAGCGAATAAAGCGAACATTCAACACGCCGCGACTAAAATCACAAATATGCCTTATTGGGAGCAATGGCTTCGTCTGTTGTTTCTTAATGAATTAAATAGTAATTATGTAAGATGTTTCGGTGTTCCTGCCTGTGCGTAAATGGATATTTTTTCGCGTTCTCTCTTACGAATTCTTTCTGCACATTCCTTAATCTTATGGCAGATCCACATATAAGCAGTTGTTCCTTCTCTGTAGTCAGCTTCTGCATACATATTAATTCGTCCGTCCACCCTCATCTGTTCCACCTGCCGCATGGCTTCCATATCTCCATGTGGATAGATGGCAAAGGTGGCACCCTGATTTTTATTGACAAGAGAAAAGGCTGGAATATCACTTGGTCCGTCTGCGACATAAATCATGTTACGAAAAGGAACTCTTCTAAGCTCTTCTGGCATCTTCGTATTTACTTCAACTCCTTCATGGCGGTTAACTCCTTTATTGATTTCAAACAAAGCTCTCGTTTTACTGGTATTATCAATCGTATATCCAATCTCACTTATGATTTTTTCTCCATTTTCTATCTCTTCTTCTATCAATTCGCAGCCCCAGATTCCTTTTACATACTGTACAACTACAGAGCCTTTTATCACCTGGCTGAGTCCGGTACTTACGATATAATGTTCTACTTTAATATCATATTCCTGATAAATAGAATCTTCTTCAATTAACTTTCTCGTCTCTTCAAAAATTTCGGGAACCCCTTCATAAAAATGAAGATTCTTTCCAAAATCATAAAGCATCGCATTATTCAGTCCTTTAAAGATTCCCTTTTTGGCATAATGAATAAAATGATTGAGATAAATCGTATCAGGATTCACTCGAACCCCCTGCTCTACTCTGTATTTTTCCGGCAGAGAATTAACTTCTCTCCAAAATACAGAAGAATCCACTCCATAATGTTCAAAAATCGGTTCTTCCATATATCCATTAACTAAAGTCTTATCAAAATCCCAGACAACTGCGATAATATTTGCCATTCGGTTCTCCTTTCTGCTGAACTTGCTATAATTACTCTTCTAAAATATAGTATAGCACAAAATTCTGATTTGTGAGGCTGCAAAACAGACGAACTCCTGAAGCTAAATAAAGCATATTTGTGACTTTAGTCGCAGCGGTTTGAATGTTCGCTTACAGCGCTCACATCCAAACCTTGCTCCGAGGCCACAAATATGCTTTATTTAGCTTCAGGAGTTCTGTGCGTTGACAGCTCAGAAAACCAGTTGGAGGATTTTGGGGATTCCCCGAAAGGCTGTGATTTTATGAGAAAATACAATGAATCTATAATAGTATATTAAAAAGATAATATTTAAATTCGATTTTTCAAAGTTTTTATAGCGGATGTTTATGTTTACTCCTGCATCAACAAATCAGTGAAAAAATTTGAGAAAGTGAATCAAAGTAATATCTTTTTATACCATATTATAGAGAAGCTGATTTTTTTACAAATTCATAATATTCTGGAGAATCCCCAAATCTCTAACATGAATTCTGATTTTGTACCAATATCCACAGTCAGCCAGAAAAGAGAGCCTATCCCCTATATTTGCGGCCTCGGAGCAAAGTTTGGATACGAGCGTGTGTAAGCGAGTATTCAAACCGCCGCGACTAAAGTCACAAATATAGGGGATAGGCTCTCTTTTCTGGCGTCTGTTTCACAGCCTTACAAATCAGAATTCAAAGTTTCATTCATACTGCCTGTTCTATATCCTGTTAAGTCCATTGTAACGTAAGTAAATCCATATTCTTTGAAAGATTTCGTAATCAGATTTCGGTTGGTTTCTTCCACTAATTTCGGAAATTCTTCTGGCAAGATTTCAATTCGTGCGATTGTTCCGTGGATTCTTACTCGCACCTGATGGAATCCCATATCGAGGAGTAACTGTTCTGCCTTGTCTACCATTATTAATTTTTCTTCGGAAATAGTTTCTCCATATACAAAACGCGAGGAAAGGCAGGCAAATGATTGTTTGTTCCAAGTTGGCAGTCCTAAATCTTTTGAGAGGACACGAATATCAGCTTTATTTAATTTGCTGGCTCTTAATGGACTTTTAATCCCTAATTCTGCGACTGCCTGTAAGCCTGGTCTGTAATCGCCGTTATCATCAAAGTTAGAACCTTCTGCGATTGCCACTACATGCTCCTCTTTTGCTATTTTCCATATTTTTTCGAAGAGTTCTTTTTTGCAGAGATAACAGCGATTCTTTGGATTATGTCGGAAGCCTTCAATGTCTAATTCTTCGGATTCTACGACTAAATGACGGATACCTTCTTTTTCACAGAAAGCTTTTGCTTCTTTTAATTCTCGTTCTGGAAAAGAACAGGATTTTGCGGTAACTGCAATACATTTTTCTCCTAATGTATCATGTGCAACTTTCAGTAAAAATGTAGAGTCTACTCCTCCGAAGAAAGCTACCGCAACACTACCGAGTTCTTTTAAATAATTCTCTAAATCTTCTTTCTTTTTATTCTGTTCTACTGATGCCATAATAAAATCCTCCAAATGTTATATTGTCTGCATAGTACATTTTATTCCTACTTTGTCAATAGGTTTATATGTTGCTATGGATTCTATTTTTCACTTCCTGTAACGGAATATTATTCATGACATCCTCTTACTACTTTCTATGTATGAAAAATAGTGCTATAATTTAAGAAAATCTTTATTTTTCAGCATAGATCATATAGTAAATCTGCCAAAATAAATTTTTAATCTGGCTCTCACTTGATTCTAACTGTGAAATTATTAAAAGATTTTTAAACCTATTATAAAACCAGAACTAAAAAGGAGATTTTGACATGGATTACAGACGTTTTAAAGATACCATTTATCTCCGCCTTGACCCCGGCGAAGAAATTATAGAACAGATTGAAAAAGTAGCGAAAAAAGAAAATATTCAGCTCGCACAGATTAACGGATTAGGAGCACTTAATGACTTTACTACCGGTGTTTTTGACACGGTAGAAAAAAAGTTCCACCCTATTCACTTTGAGGGAGCTTATGAAATTGTTTCCTTGACAGGAACTGTCACAAAACAGGACGGCGAAGTATATCTTCATCTTCATATGGCTGCCGGGGACAAAGATGGACATGTGTTTGGTGGGCATTTAAGTATGGCCTATGTCAGTGCTACAGCTGAAATCCAGATTCAGATTAGCGATGGAGTAATTGACAGAAAATACGATAAAAAAATCGGCCTCAATTTGTTCGATTTTACTATTTAATTCATTAGACAAAGCCATTGTCCCGAATAAGACATATTTATGATTTATTCAGGACAATGGCTTTGTCTGTAGCCTATTAAACCAAACTTTATTCTTATATATGTTTTGTGTGTTATTGTTTATTCGTGTGTGTTAACTTATGTGGTTTTAATGTGTGTTGTTGTTTATTTATATTTCTTTATGTTTACGTTCGTATTATTCGCCAAAAACAGCTTTGTAATCAGCCTGGAATTTTACAATACCCTGATCTGTTAATGGATGTTTTGTCATCTGCTCAATTACAGAGTAAGGAACTGTTGCAATATCAGCACCAGCTAAAGCACAGTCTGTTACATGGATAGGATTTCTTACAGAAGCTGCGATGATTTCTGTATCGTATGCATAAATGTCAAAAATCTCAGCAATCTGTCTGATTAAATCAATTCCTGGCTGGCTGATATCATCTAATCTTCCGAGGAATGGAGAAACATATGTAGCACCTGCGTTAGCAGCAAGGATTGCCTGGTTTGCAGAGAAGATTAATGTAACATTTGTCTTAATCCCTTCTTTAGAAAGAACTTTTACAGCCTTTAATCCTTCTACTGTCATAGGAATTTTAACAACCATGTTTGGATGGATAGAAGCGATTTCACGGCCTTCTTTGATCATGCCTTCTGCGTCTGTTGTCGTAGCTTTCACTTCGCCACTGATTGGTCCATCTACGATAGAAGTGATTTCTTTAATTACTTCTGTAAAGTCTCTTCCCTCTTTTGCAATTAAGGATGGATTTGTTGTTACACCACAGATTACTCCAAGATCATTAGCCTTTTTAATGTCTGCTACATTAGCAGTATCCACAAAAAATTTCATTTGTTTAACCTCCATTTGTTTTTGCTTTGTTTGATGATATGAATATAACACATTTTAAAAGGAAATGCAAGCTTAAAAGCAAGAAAAAATAAGTAAAAATAAGTAAACAAAGCTTTTTTCTTGTTTTTATCCTCGAATCTTAACTTTTTCTCTCTTTTCACTGGAATAATTTCACGATTCAGGGTATAATGAAACAACAATATATTGGGAGGAACCTACTATGATGCAATTAGAACGCCAGAAAAAGATTCTGGATTATCTGAATAAGAATAGAAAAGCAACTACAAAGGAATTAAGCCAGCTTCTTGATGTATCCACCACAACAATCCGTACTGACCTAAACCAGATGGATAGGGAAAATCTTATTACAAAAACACATGGCGGTGCCGTATATAATGATAGAAGCCTTGATAACATTGAATTAACGGGGAGAGCATATTTCTTTGATGAAAGGGCTTTGGAGAATCAAAAGGAAAAAGAAGCAATCGCAAATAAAGCGATAAAATTAATAAAAAATCATATGTGTATTTACTTAGATGCCAGCTCTACCTGCTACACACTTGGAATGAAGCTCTCTGGTTTTACCAAACTTACTGTCATTACAAATGGAATCAATCTTGCTATGGCATTAAAAGATATTCCCGGTATCACTGTTATTTTAACCGGAGGAATCGTAACTTCCGTATCCTCCTCTATCGAAGGATTACTCGGGGAAGATTTATTGAAAAAAATTCATACAGATATCGCATTTGTATCTGCCCGTGGTTTTTCTGTAGAAAATGGTCTCACTGACTTCAGTATCTATGAAGCGGACTTAAAACGAAGATGTGTAAAATCCTCTGCTAAGACCATTGCGTTAATCGATCATACGAAGTTTAACACAACTTCTATTTCTAGTTACGCATCATTAGATGACTTGAATATGGTCATTACTGACTTTGGCCTGTCAGAAAATACAAAAGATATTTATGAAAAAGCTGGAGTGAATCTGGTTATTGCCAAAGAAATGAACTAATCAAATAGGAATTTGCCGCAGGCAAAGAGACGCCCCCAAAGAGAATCTGACCCCTATATTTGTGACTTTAGTCGCGGCGGTTTGAATGCTCGCTTTAAGCGCTCGCATCCAAACCTTGCTCCAAGGCCACAAATATAGGAGCCAGACTCTCTTCAGGGGCTGTGCTTTGGCTGTGTGGGGATACAAAGAGGTCAAATGCCACATCATTTTCCCACTATTGATAACCACATCAGCCTTCGACCATGTTGGTTCCACATAAAAATAACACTTCCTAAAATTGAGGAGCGTCTATTTTCTCCTACAAATCAGAACTTTCATCAAACTCGTAATCATTTCCTGGAAGGATAATGTTTAAGAGAATCCCTGCGATGGCTGCAATGGATAATGCAGTAAGTGTGATAGATGTTCCTGCTACTGTGAAAGTTAATCCATCACCAAATCCAAGTCCACACACAAAGATAACACCTGTGATAATCAGATTTCTTGACTTTGTGAGGTCTACTTTATTCTCGACAACATTACGAACTCCGATAGCGGAAATCATACCGTAAAGCATAAAGCTGACACCACCAATAATGGCAGATGGCATCGTACTGATAATCGCAGATACCTTTGGAATAAAGCTGATGATAATTGCAAGGCAGGCTGCAATACGGATAACTAATGGATCATATACATGACTTAACTCTAATACACCAGTATTTTCCCCATAAGTTGTATTCGCAGGACCACCGATCAAACCAGCTAATGCAGTTGCTACACCATCTCCAAGAAGGGTTCTGTGAAGTCCCGGATCTGCTAAAAAGTTTTTATTTACTGTTGCAGAAATGGCAGACATATCTCCAACGTGTTCCATCATTGTTGCGATTGCTATTGGAGCCATAACAAGAATTGCCGTCACATCAAACTTACAAATCTGGAATGGAGGAAGTCCTACAAAACCAGAAGAAGCTACAGATGAGAAATTCAAAATGGCAGAACCATCTGGATTGGTAAAGCCGGCTGCATTCATAATCAGCGCAACGATATAAGAAATCACAACTCCCATAAGGATTGGGATAATTTTAAACATACCCTTGCCCCATATATTAAAGGCGATAATTACTGCCAATGCCACAAATGCTAAAAACCAGTTTGTTGAAGCATTGGAAATTGCAGAAGATGCGAGACTAAGACCAATACAGATGATAACCGGACCTGTTACAACTGGTGGTAAATATCTCATAACACGCTTAATACCAACTAAGCAGATAATAAGTGACATTACTACATATAAAAGACCGGCAACCACTACACCACCACAGGCATAAGCAGCCTTTTCATTTGCACTCATTCCTGCATAAATTCCCGTATTCAAATGCGCTACTGTAGAAAATCCACCTAAGAACGCAAAAGAAGAACCGAGGAATGCCGGAACCTTCATTCTTGCACATACATGGAATAATAATGTTCCAAATCCTGCACAAAACAGTGTTACCGCTACCGTAAGTCCCCTTGTCGGATGTTCTCCACAGGCATCCATAAAATAACTATTGACCAGAATCGGTACTAAAATCGTAGCACCAAACATCGCGAACATATGCTGCACACCAAGAATCAGCATCTTCGGCAGGCCCAGCTTCTTCGCATCACGAATTACTTGATTTGATTCATTCATAAACTTTCCTTATCCTCTCTTGTTTTTCTCTGCTATTATACGGGGATAAAATGAGAAAAACAAGAGGGAATTTATTTCACATTCTTTCCTAATGCTTCTAATTTTTTCAGAATCTCTTCGTCTTTTGCAATATCATCCTTACCCATTGCACTATAAGACTCATGGAACAATACATTCCATGACAGATACTCTGCCATACACTCAAACTGTTTCCAAATCAACTCATACTGCACATTATCTACTGGCGCACCACCCACAACAATGAGTCCTACCTTTTTCTCTTTAATCTGCATTCCACGGCAATAGCATTTATCAATAATCAACTTTAACTGAGCCGTCATTCCCCACCAGTAAACTGGAGTAGTAAAAAGAATCATATCTGCTGCCGCAATCTTGTCAATCGTTTCATTTGTATCATCCTTGTCCACACAGCCTTTGTGACACTGGCAAGCTCCACAGCCCTTACAAGGAGCAATATGTAACTTTTCCGGATGAATTACTTCGATCTGGTTACCCTCAGATGCCCCTTTTATAAAAGTATTGATTGCCGTTAATGTATTTCCTTTTCTTGCACTTCCGTCAATAATTACAATTCTCATGATGTATACCTCTTTCTTTTAAAATCCGTTTTTCTATTTTTCTAATACCTTTAAAATTAGCCGCTCAAACGATTGTGCAAATCTCACATCGTCCTCTTCTGTCCGTTTTCTCGGTCCCTTCAGATGATTTTTATGAGAACTTCTTCTCGCCTTCTTATTCAGATGCCGTTCCATCAGCATCTGGTCAATATTGTCATTCGTGTACCATTTGCCCGACTGATGAATCGCATACGCACCCTTTCCGAGTGCCATCGCCGCCACTCCATAATCCTGCGAAACGACAATATCCCTCTTATGACAGATGCTGATTAATTTATAATCTACCGCATCTGCTCCTGCTCCGACAACAATTACTTCACTGTAATCCGAATACAAAATATGATTCGTATCACATAGTAAGGTAACTGGAAGGTTATATTTCTTTGCTGTTTTTTCTACTATGCCGACTACTGGGCAGGCATCGGCGTCTATGAATATGTGCATGGTAAAACTCCGTTGGTGAAGTACTCGACAATTGAATTACCGAGAATTCCCGCTTAATTCCCTAAAATTTATAAATAGTCATATTATCTACTTCTTTTCTTATCTGCCTGCAAAATGCTTCAGTGTATCTTGTAAATCCTCACTGAAATCTTCCAAATCTTCAAAAGTTATCGCTCCCTCATTCAGCAATGATAACATAGTGACATCCTCCCCCACCTGTAGGACGCCACTGAAAAAGTCCTTTTTACGTGTAAATCAATACAAAATAAAATATGTTTGTTGGTTTCACAATACTATATATTGCATGTAAAATTAGTTTTTCAGTGTCGTCCTGTAGAGGTGGGGGCTTCCCAACCTCGGCAAGTTTGGTTCTCGTTCGATAACACTTCTGTGCTAAGCATAAGCGAGCTATCCCCGTGTGTCCCACGGTTGTGTTATATTGTGTCAAGGTCATGCATTTACCAGCCGTATTCCCTCATTTCTGATATTTACCGCCGCATTTACATCTCTGTCATGATGGGTTCCACACTGCGGACAATCCCATTCTCTTATTGCAAGATTTTTTGTTTTTGCATTTTTGTAACCACAAACAGAACAGGTCTGGCTGCTTGCAAAAAATCTATCCACTTTCACAAGTTTCTTGCCCTGC